>JAPLHI010000123.1 GCA_026389695.1 Chloroflexota bacterium | reverse complement strand
CGGTTTTTCGCGGCTGAATGTGGCAACTCCGCTGTAACCTTTCCTGTCTGCGAAATTCCAGTATGTATGATAGCCGGCCGGGGATTCCAGTTCCCGGGGTATCAGGCCGGGTTGAAGTTTGACCTCCTGGAAGCAAATGATATCAGGAGCTTCTTTTTCCAGCCATTGCAGGAAGTTGAGAGGCTGCTGGCCGGCAGGAGCGAGCGCGGCCTTCTCCAGCATGTTGCGCATGCTGACAATATTCCAGGAGATCAGCTTTAATTCTTTAGGCATATATCAGTCATGCTGTTAATGATCTTCATATTTTACCTTCGCTGCTCTCATTCGACCATTCTTGCATCATTTGCTTAATGCGGATGGCGAGGTTAGGATTGGAGCGAAGCCTTTCTATGAAAACGGGGCATCCTTCCAGTATGGAGTTCTCCGCGGCCGAGGCGAGGCCTGAAAGCAACTGGTTAAGCCCGGATTCCTCCATCCCGGCTGGGCCGTAGATGTTGATGTTCGGTCCTATCTGCTTACGCAGGTCGAGGTCGGTCACCCTCAGCGGTAATACGCAGTTCTTATACCAGGGGCAGCTTTTACACTGCACGAGTGATTGAGCTTCGTCTAAAATATCAGCCACTTTATCTTCACGCAACGACACTAAAACGGTTTGTCATCTTCTTTGGGGCCGTCCCTCACCGCAGAGAAACGCGCAATTGGGGCAGTACCTGGAATCATACGGAACTACGGAACCGCAATTAGGGCAAAACGTATCCAGCCGGGTACCGCACATGCCGCAAAAACGGGAGCCCGGCACGCCCTGTGTGCCACACCGGGAGCATAAAATCACCACGCTTTCGCGCAAAGCGCCCAGCTTAATGCCGCACTTACCGCAGTAAACATTTCCCGCGGCATTCTCGTGTTTGCAGTTGGGACAAAGAAAATTCTGCTGTAAAGGCAATCAAATCACCTGTATTATTTTAAACTCATTTACCCGTAGCAGGCAATGAGTTTAGTTTGATTGGAACGAGGTAGTATGGAGCGACATCGGCGGGGCTGTCATGGGTGGGGATACCGCCTTATTACCGTCCTTGTCAACCGATATGACACGGTACATGTAGTCCATATTTTGCGCTAACGGTGTGATTGCTACCTGGTGTATCAGCACACCCATATTCTGCCCCGTCGTGGGATCGTTCTGTATAGGTGTCAATTGATTGGGCGCAGGGTAGACTCCCCATTGTACCTGTGAACTGGAGTACTTATCTGTGACCCAGCTGATGATGGCACTGTTGCCCTGTCCCGCTTTGACTGTAATCATTGTGATAACAGGTGGCGTAGTATCCGTGGGTCCTTTTGATTTGACGGTTGTACCTGTCTTGATCAAGCCGGCCTGAAACGCGTAGGCCAGAAACCCAGCCATGCCAATTATGATCACACCAAGCACCAGAAAATATACGGGATTGGTCGTCATGATAATCTGTTTCGCTTTGGCTACGATCTGATCCAGCTTGTCCTGCCAGCCGCCGGCGGTGGGATGGGTTGGCATGGGTTGCTGCTG
>JAPLHI010000057.1 GCA_026389695.1 Chloroflexota bacterium | reverse complement strand
TCGAGCAGTGACCTGCAGTACAGGACCTACCTGGCGCTTGTCTGGCACTACAAATATATGGCCTGTGAACTGTTGGGTAAAAACGAAGAAGCCGGCGCAGCCATAGAAAACGTCCTGATCTGCGATCCCGCATTTGCCGATTTCTGGTATCAGCGCGGCTGTATGCACCAATACAGAGGGGAATATGACGAAGCCATCAAACAATTCGATCTGGCCCTAAAATACGATGCGAATTTTGCCGATGCTTATTTGGGACAGGGCAAGAGCCCTTGACGAGGCAGGACAAAGGGAAGAAAGCCTGATTTACTATGATAAGGCTGTTACCTGCAGCCCTCAAAATTGCGAGGGATGGGTGAAAAAGGGCAGGGACAGGGCTTTGGACCTGTCCTGACCCGGGAGGCGGGTTCCATGACCACCCGGTATATGCGCTGTCACGGAACCTGCTGAAATCTGTTAACCGGGTACCTTCAGTAATTTATTTGGCTTTTTCTTACTGTACGACGGTGATGGTAAGTTCATACGTTGCGGCAAGGAGCACGCCCATATCGGTATTGTAGCTCTCAACCGTCAAAACGTAAGTAGTAGTTTCGGCCGGTTTCACCACAATAGAGCCGGAATTGGCGACTGTACCTATTCCAGGAGCCAGGCTGACTTTAACTGGAGCGTCTGCACTGTCAATACTCCATGACAGGTTGGCTGATTCGCCTGCACTGATCAAAGCTTGTTCAGTTTTCAGCCCGGACCACCCGTATGCCTGGTTTGGGATGGCGAGAGTCGGCGTGATAGCGACAAAAGCCGCACATAGAATTGCGAGTATGATACGTAACATTTGATTACCTCCATTTCGATATTTTAGAAACACAAGGCCATTACAGCTGTAATACGGAAAGGCAAGAGTACTCTTTTACTACTGTATGTTTCGTTGATAAGTGTAACAGCAGAGAGTACTATGTACAATAGTACTTTAGTAACCAAGGGTTATGTGCCTATAATAGAACTTTAGTACCAGGGAATAATTCTGCGGAAAGAGAAAAAGTACAGTGACAGGTCTTCAGGCCTGTCCATCCCACCCGGCGCAGCTCAAGCTACGCCATTTGTATTGGTTTTTCACCATTCATACAAAATCCCTGCCGCTTCTTCAAAGCGAAAGATAGGGATTTGAATGGAGCCAGCGGTCAGAGTCGAACTGACGACCAGCGGTTTACGAAACCGCTGCTCTACCACTGAGCTACGCTGGCATGACTAAAAGTATACCCCCAATATAATTTGCCGGGCAAGGATTTGTGCTAAAATTGCCTCGATTTCAGTAATATCCTTATTACCTTGATTAATCAAACGGAGGGCTAATTATGAAGTGGGCAGAAACGTGGACGGAACTGGTGGCCATGCTGCGGCTGAAAACAGACCCGGTGGCATTCAGGCGCTTCGCGACGGTGGATGAATTAGAACTGGTTAAGAACATCTACAGAATCCCGCACCTGTTCACATTCTGCCAGGCTGTTTTTCTGGCCAGGGCACAGAAGCTGACCGTGGGCATCACCAAGCAGGATAAAATGAACATCCGCTGCATGCGGATACATGGTGTAAGGCATGCCTCGGAAAATAGCATGAAAGCCGAGGCGGAAATGCTCTCCACCACCTGGTTTGCCTCACCAAATGAGGCTATGAGGCAGCAGCTTGACTCTCCGCGCGTGCCGGTGGCGGAAGCAATCGCACTGGCTCCCCTGTCCAAGGAAAAATTTGAGCCGGAAGTTGTGCTCTTCTTCGGCAATCCCGCTCAGATCATGATGTTGCTCTGTGGCCTGCAAAAAGAAAGATACGAGCGGTTCGAGTTCTTCTTCATCGGCGAGGGCGCGTGCGCGGATTCAATTGCAGAATGCTACCGCACAAATAAGCCGCAGCTCTCCATTCCCTGCTACGGTGAAAGGTCCATGGGGCAGGTTTCAGATGATGAGATTTCGCTGGCCCTGCCGCCGGAAGAAGTACTGCGCGCGATATCGGGCATGAAAAAACTCGCCAAGATAGGATTTAAATATCCCATCAACTTCATCGGCGCGCAGGCCGACCTGGAACCAATATTATCACAGATTTATCCTGACGCTTTTAAGAAATAAAAAAACTCTAAACCCTAAGCTCTAAACTCCAAACAAGCTCAAAACACAAATAGTAAAATTTTGGTGAGAGTCTCCTGCCCACAGAAAACATGGCAGTCACCCGAGGCGGGTGACTTGCACCAAAAAAGAGATAGCCACGTCGCTAGGCTCCTTGCTATGACATTACCTTAGTTGTCATTACGAGCGAAGCGTGGTAATCTCTGCAGCCGACATTTCTACAGAGATCACCACGGTACTGCGTCCCTCGTGATGTCATATTAAAGTTAGTGTCTGGCGATGACATCTCACCTTTCTGTCATTGCGAGCGAAGCGTGGTAATCTCTGCAGCCGACGTTTCTACAGAGATCACCAAGGAACTGCGTCCCTCGTGATGGCATATTAAAGTTAGTGTCTGGCGATGACATCTCACCTTTCTGTCATTGCGAGCGAAGCGTGGTAATCTC
>JAPLHI010000173.1 GCA_026389695.1 Chloroflexota bacterium | reverse complement strand
CCAGCGACGGACAGAGTGATTGACAACTGCTTCTGAATCTTTCGTGGTAAACCCGGTACCGCTTAAAGCTGAAAGTGCCTGAAAGTGAGCCCTGGAGCGTTGCATCCCCGTGGCCTCAAGCGCTACCGAGCCCCACCAGAGCATTAACAGCCAAATGGAAAGGTAGAGAAAAGCGAGTTCCAACTGTATGAGTACTCCTTTGTTTTGAGTTAGTTATTTGAATTCTGTGTTAGACTGGCTACTCAATGTGTATCAATAATTCAAACCAGGAATTCATCGTATGTCATATCAGATTCAGATGGACGATCATTCGTCCTGCCGCTGGCTTTTAAGAAAATCTTCGATATCCTTGATGATCTTGTCAGCCCCTTCCAGGGAACCTCTCATAGCGCTGCCTTCGATATCGTATTGCTCTTCAAGCGCCTTGAGGAATGTATGCATCTGCTCGTTTTCAGTAAGCAATGTGTTCAGTCTGTCATATAAATTATCCGCTGCCCGGGTAAGCTCCTCCAAATTGCAGTTGATATCCAGCATAGTGCAGACCCTCTTCACAATTTCCAGGCAAACAATGGGATTACTTTCAGCGCGAATATAAAACGGTACGTGTCCCCAGAGGCTGAGTGCTGGTAACTTGCGCATAGCGCAGACGGTAAGTAAAAGGCCATGTATACTGCTTGGGCCCTGATAGTTAATCGGCGCAACATTAAATTTTTTAAGCACTTCCATGAGTCCTATTTCATTGACCAGGCCGCTGATGCGCGTCTGGGGTTCAATTCCAGTGAGGATGATGAGGTCATGCTCTCCGCCTTTGTTTTGCCAGAAATAAAAACTATTCATAGACAGGCGTAAAGGGGTCATAAGTCCGTTTTCAATGCTGACGATGGGTCGCACAGTGGCAAAATCATAAAATTCGTCGGACCTGATTTCAGCAAACTTTTTGGCCGCAAGTGTGTTAATCAGATAGGACATTGCGCCGGTTGAGACCTGTGCCGCGTCAGGCCATCCTACAAAGGCCGCAATCAAATCAGGACGGCGCAACGGAGGCTGCTCAAAAAAGATTATTTTCCCGAGTTCCATCCTCAGTTGCCACAGCAAAATACTTTAAAGTTAGCCGTGCCTTTCGCCTCGTTGCCTTTATCATCAGTGACAACCACGTCTACGGTATAATCGCCGGCTACGCCCGGGGCGATCCAATCTACCTTACTGGCCGTTCCTTCGTTAACCCCTTTCCCCTGCAGCCTGCCATTTGATGCAGTCCAGGTATATTTCAGATTGCCGCTATTGCCGCCTTCAATAATGCATTGAATAGGCGAAGACATCCAGATTCGGATTCTTTTAGAGCCGGTAGCCGTTTCCTTGGAGGGCAATGCCATCTTAAGCACTACGGGTGGTTCTGTAACTGTTCCATCCAGATTATATGCCACCTTTAGATCTTTAGTTAATGTAGCTTCACCGCCCTTTCCGTCTTTTACGATGACAGTAAGATGACATGTCCCCATATTATCCGGAGATAACCATGTAACTTTACTTCCATCTGCTTGCAGTGTGCCGTTATCAACAAGCCATGTATAATTTAGTGTATCTCCATCAGGATCTTTGGCGATACACTCGAACTCGCCGTAAGTTTCAGGGGGCCATTCTCCTGTACCTGAAATCGACTCAATTAACGGCGCCCTGTTGGTCTGCGGAGCAGTCTGGGGTGTAGTTGGTGTTGGGGTACTGCAAGCAGATATGAGAGATAAACTAAAGATAATTATTGTTAAAGCTACACTCGATGTTCTATAAAATAGCATTAAAAACTCCTTTGTACCCGGTTTATTAGTAGTTCGCTCCACGGTTACTGTTGACTGCAGCAAAGTACATCAAATTCGACCTCTCCCATGCCTTCATTACCGTTATTGTCAGTCACGATTACTGATACCGTATATTTGCCAGCCTGGCCGGGAGCGATCCAGCCGACGCTATCGGCCTTTCCCGCTTCCAGGTTATTGGCAGCTAATTTGCCCTCGTGCGCAGTCCATTTAAAGGTCAGCTGTTCAAGGTCACCGTTTTGGGGAATGCATTCGATTATTGAGGTCGTCCATATCCTGACCCGGCGTGATTCCTTTACTATGTCGTTTGAAGGCAGATTAAATTTCAGGTAGATGGTCTTATCAGGCTCAATGTTTCCATAGGGATTAGTGGTTACCTTGAACTTTCTTGTAGCGGTAGCTTCTCCCCCTCTCCCATCCACGACCTTCACGGTAATAGCATATTCCCCCTCAGCATCGGGTGCTACCCAGGTGACCTGCTCGCCCTCCCCCTTTATTGTGCCGTTTTCTGCAGACCAAACAAACGTAATGGCATCGTTGTCCGGATTTGAGACGGGACATCTGATAATGCCTTCTTGTCCAGGCTTCCATTCGAGCGCACCGGCGATAGTAGAAATAACCGGTGGGTGATTGGTCGAGCTTGATTCGGCAGATTTCCCCACCGGATATGTGCTGCACGATATAGCAGAAACCAGTATTAGTATGATAGCAAGAAAGATTATTAATAATTGTGGTTTGTGTTTCGGCACGGCTTTCTCCTTAACCAAAAGTGGTGTAATTGAAAAATATATCAATACAATATTTATCTTGAATACAATCTATTCGATCAAACTTATTATTACAGTTTAAATATTATATAATTTTAAATCGTTAACATTAAATTTAAGTAATTCTGTTGTCTCAGCCAATACCCTGGCTGAATTTAAATTTATTATGCAGTGGATTCCGCTTACATCCAGCGTTCTCAGCTTTTTTTTTCGCCGTTTTTACAGTTTACTTATATACAGCAAGAAAAGAAAAATGCCTTCTGATCTGGAGTATCGGGCTCTTATTTTACTGTATATCAACGGCTATCGAATTCATTATTGAAGCGGGTGGCTTGAATTTGTTTGTTTACAGGCTCTGGTACCTGACCGGTGCTATCTATGTGGCGGCTTATATAGCCGCAGGAGCCGCATATTGCATTCTGCCGAGGAATGTAGCCAATCCTTTACTAATATTGTTGATCGTGGCGTCTTTATATGCAGGCGTAACTGTTTTTACGACTCCCGTCGACATAAGCGGAATGTCCGGACTTACAACTAAATTGTTGCCGATGCGGGTACGGATTATATCGCCCTTCTTTAATACTGGCGCTGTGATCGCAATATTAACTACCAGCTTCTATGGGCTGTACATTGTACTGAAAAAACGAGGGAAAATAATGACGGCGATGTCTTTTTTTCTTATTGCCATGGGTATGCTATTGCCCGGCATAGGCGGAATGACTTTGCGGGCCGGAATGTCAACTTCAATTTATTTTTATGTGCTTGAGCTTCTCGGACTTATTATTTTTTATGTCGGAATTCTTGTGGGTCATGCTCTTAAAGCCAATTATTGGAGTATGGGGCAAAATATATCCGATAAAACTGAACACTTTACATAGAAAGAGACAATATATATGGATAAAGAGAAATACGAAGAATTCGATAAGATTTTTCATCCGGATAATGTGGCTGTTATAGGGGCTTCACCGGTTTCTGATATAGCTTCGCTTGCCCTGATGTCAACGAAAATCAGGGATCGAGTATATTTTGTCAATCCCAAGTATAGTGAAATTTTCGGCAGGAAATGCTACCCCAGCATCCTGAATGTTCCTGTCCCGATAGATTACGTTATATTTGGAATCAATGCCAGGTTTGTCCCTGATGTATTAGCCGAGTGTATTCAAAAAGGGGTCAAGACTGCCCACATATATACATCGGGTTTCAGTGAGACCGGGCTTCCCGAGGGGATAGAACTGGAGAAGAAATTGAAACAGGTAGCAAAGGGGAAGATCAGGTTGATCGGCCCAAATTGCTTTGGAATTTATTGCCCCGAATCAGGCCTTGCAATCATACCGGAATCATCAGAGGAGAAAGGAAACGTGGGTGTGATCACCCAGAGCGGCAGCATTGCTGAGTCATTTTCATATTTTGGGAAAACCAAGAACCTCAGATTCAGCAAGGTCATAAGCTACGGCAATGCCTCAGATTTCGACTGTCCTGACTTTTTGGAATACTTGGCTGATGATGCTCAGACAAAGGTGATCGCATTATATATAGAAGGCTCGAGTAATGGAGAAAGACTTAAGCGGGCATTGAGGTATGCAACAAACAGAAAACCGGTAGTTGCCATAAAAGGAGGCTTGACAGAGCACGGTAGCCGTGTTGCCACCTCTCACACAGCTTCCATGACGGGTACTCCCCAGATATGGAAATCGCTATTCAAGCAGTGCGGTGTTGTACAGGTAAATAACCAGGATGAGCTTGTGAACGCTGTGATGGCCTTCAGCTATCTCAATCTGCCCAAAGGTAACAGGGTTTCTATTTTAAGCAACTCCGGAGGCTTCAGCGTGATCCAGACTGATTTGTGCTACGCCGAAGGAATTGAAGTTCCCAGATTTACCGATGGGACGATTGAGCAGTTGAGGAAACTGGTACCGCTTGCCGGTACCATAATCGGCAACCCTCTGGACGCCTGGCCGGTTTACTACAAAATCTATGAAAAAGAAGGCAACCTTGCTGATATTATAGGAATTCTCGGGTCAGATAAAAATATTGATATGCTGGTCGTGCAGTTTGACCAGTTCCGTTATATCAGGCGTGCTCGTCAAAGCGAGGCTGGAGAGCATACCAGGACACTTATAGAAGTTATGCTCAAAGGGATGGAGTATGTCCGCGATGTGGTAGGTAAGCCGGTGATAGCATGCGTGGTTATTGATCCTTTCCTGGAGGATGAAGAGGATAGGAAATATAACCTGATGATGAAACATGCCTTTGAACGGCGCAACTTCCCCGTTTATCCCACACTCGATGCAGGCATTAAAGCTATATCGAAACTGTATAAATACGCCGCAAGGTCCACAAGTAACCGAAGAAATGTTGCTTAGGGGATTATTAAACCGAGAGCTTCTTATATAACATTGGCAGGTGATGGGGTAGGGCTTCGATATCGTCCAGTACCTCGTATCCGATATCCTGGCACATTGTTC
>JAPLHI010000036.1 GCA_026389695.1 Chloroflexota bacterium | reverse complement strand
TGAAAGTTGTTAAGCTTGATACCCGTGATGGTTTCCGCTATAAACTTGAAGACGGTTCATGGCTGCTGGTGCGTTTTTCCGGCACCGAGCCCTTAATACGCATTTATGCAGAAAGCAAAAGCCGGCAGGAAGTTCAGAGTCTTCTTCAGTACGGTCGCGAGATGTTGGGGGCGTAAACTATGAATAATCTGGATGACTCAGCCTCATTCAATTCTTTAGATAAGTCCGGGATGCGCTTGCAAATACAGGGTTTGCCTGCTCAATGCCGTAATGCGTGGGAAAAAGCTTCAAGTCTTAAGTTACCAGAAGATTACAAGAAGGTTAATAAGGTACTTATACTGGGAATGGGAGGTTCCGCCATCGGCGGCGATCTGCTGCGTGCCAGCACATTTTCCTCTAATAGCCCCCTTATTATGGTACACCGTGATTATGATCTTCCATCTTATGTTGACGAAAATACACTGGTTGTTGCGTCGAGCTATTCAGGCAATACCGAAGAAACACTTTCGGGGTTTACACAGGCACTGGATTGTAAGTGTAAAAAGCTGGTAATTTCAACGGGCGGTAAACTTACCTCCCTGGCACGTGAAGCAGGGGTACCAATTTTCGTCATAGAGCACGTTTCTCCGCCCAGGGCAGCGCTGGGGTATAGTTTGCTACCCCTGCTGGCCATAATGCAAAACCTTGGCATTATTAGTGACAAATCGGCAGAGGTGGACAGCATGGTCCGTTCCCTGGAAACGTTGTGCGAGTCATGGCAGGAAGATACGTCCATTGAGCATAATCAGGCAAAGAAGCTGGCCCTGAAGCTGGATGGAAAGCTGATCGTCATTTATGGGAGCGGCATTCTTGCTGATGTAGCGCGCAGGTGGAAGACGCAGATAAACGAAAACAGTAAATCCTGGGCTTTTTTTGAAGTCTTACCGGAGCTAAATCATAACGCTGTTATCGGATATCGCTACCCTGCAAGTTTGAGAGAGCAATTATTCGTCTTAATGCTGCGCTGTCCGTCGCTGCATCCGCGCACGTTGATACGTTACAAGATCACCGGTGAGCTCCTCGAACAGCAAAAAATACAGTATCAAATACTCGACAGCGATGGGATTAATCCGCTAAAACATATTATGAGCCTGGTTTTCCTGGGCGACTGGGTAAGCTATTACCTGGCTATTTTAATCGGTGTTGACCCAACTCCCGTCCCCGAAATCGACTTCTTAAAAAAACGCCTTTCCAAAGCAAAATAAAAATTCCCCTCCTAATAGGAGGGGAATTTAGTTACCGTTTTAATAATCCGTTAACGCTTGGTGTACTGCGGGGCTTTGCGGGCACGTTTGAGGCCGTATTTCTTGCGCTCTTTAATCCTCGGATCGCGTGTCAGCAACCCATGCTGACGCAAAACGCCTTTAAAATTCTCATTTACAGAAACCAGCCCACGCGCTATGGCAAGCCGGATGGCTCCTGCCTGGCCGGTGATACCGCCACCGGTTACCTTAATCTCAACATTATACTTACCCAGTGTGTCCGTAACTATGAAGGGCTGCTCAATCGTCCTCCTGTGATCAGTCAGCGGAAAAGCCTGTTGATATGGCTTCCCATTTACAGTAATCTCACCTGAGCCGGAGGATAATTTTGCCTGGGCTATAGCGCATTTACGCCTTCCTGTAGTACGATTATAAGTTGCTGTACTCATTTGCCAGCACTCCCTTTTTCAGAATCTTTTGAACCTGCCAACTGTGCCTGATGCGGGTGTTTGTCACCGACATAAACCTTCAGTTTTTTATACATCGCCCTACCCAACCTGGTATGCGGAAGCATGCCTTTAACAGCATGCTCAATTACCCTTGCAGGATGTTTCTGGAGCATTTCCTCCAATGTAGTTTCCCGCATACCTCCGGGGTATCCGGAATACCTATAATAGCTCTTATCCGTAGCTTTTTTCCCGGTTACTCTTATCCTGGCTGCATTAATCACGATAACGAAATCGCCGGTATCGGTATTCGGTGTGAACATAGCTTTATGCTTGCCAATCAGCAGCTTCGCTACCTGGGAACAAAGCCTTCCCAAGATCTGCCCATCGGCATCAATCAAATGCCATTTGCGTTCGATATCTTTTAGTTTAGGTGCATAGGTTTTCATATTTGAACTCCGAATTCTCTGGATAGATAACCCCGGTGAGGCACAGCCCCTTTGCGGGAGCAGTCGGCCCCGCCAGACTTAATCTCTTAGCTTCTAATATATTTTTAAACTCCTCGACTCCTATTTTGCCTGAGCCTACTTGTAGCAATGTCCCTGCCGTGTTGCGTACCTGATGCGTTAAAAACGAATTGGCAACTATGCGGACGGTCACCATATCGTCTTTTTTTATTACCTCAGCCTCGTACACACGGCGAACTGTACTTTTTTCCTTCCTGTCCCATGTGGTTACGAAGGATGCAAAATCATGTTCACCGATTAACAGGCCGCTGGCCGTATTCATGCTCTCAATATTCAATTTATAAGGTACGAGAAAGGAATAGTCTGCAACCAGGGGAGAACGGCTCTGCCTGTTCAAAATACGGTATTCGTACTCCCTTTTTAAAGCCTCCTTCCTCACATTAAATCTCTCGCTAACAAAACCCGCCCTGGTAACAGAAATATCGCCCGGCAGGTAATGGTTGAGCCCACGTATGAATGTTTGAGGCGGCAGTTCAGAATGAGTTCTGAAGCTAACCACCTGACCTATAGCATGGACTCCCGTATCAGTCCTGCAGGCTGCTATTACTTTTACACTTTCGGCTGTCAGCTTTTGTATAGCCTTTTCCAGTTCATCCTGGACTGTAGGTGATCCTTTTTGCCACTGGAACCCGCAGTAACGCTCGCCTTCATATTCAATTACCAGTACAACTTTTTTCAGATTATTAAAGAGCTCCACCTACAAAGTAGAGTTTATTCCACCATCTCAATCTGAGCCATCGGCGCCCTGTCACCTTCGCGCGGACCCAGCTTTAATACACGGGTATATCCGCCGGAGCGAGATTTATACCTGGTAGCATATTCATCAAATACCTTGTCCACGACTTTCTCATCATAGATAAAAGCAAAAGCACGCCTGCGCGATGCAAGGCTACCCTCTTTACCAAGCGTAACCATTTTATCAGCAAGGCTTTTCATTTCCTTCGCTTTTGGCAGCGTCGTTGTTATCTTCCCGTATCTCAAAAGATCCGTAGTGAGATTACGATATAAGGACCAGCGGTGTGCGGTCCGCCTTCCCAATTTTCTTCCTGCTAACTGATGTCTCATTGATCTTCACCTTCTGAAGCGGAGGTTTTTACACGTGCCTTCTTTTTCTTATCTTTATCATTTTGATTAATAGGTAATTCTATACCCAACTCTTTCAAAGCAACTTCAACTTCTTCTTTGGATTTTGCTCCGAATCCGCCCAGCGACATCAATCCGTCCAAACCTTTTTCAAGTAACTGCCCTGCCAGGGTGATCCCGCCGCGGCGCAGGCTGTTATATGTGTGTGTTGATAAGTTGAGTTTATCAAGAGGCAGGTTATAGACTTCCTGAGGTATTGATTTTTGCAGAGATTCGATTTCTTCTTTTTCTGCTATTGTACTTGCTAACCCTTTAAAATTACTAAATTGTTCAACCAGTATATTTGCGCTCTCACCTACAGCCTCTATGGGATCAACCGTGCCGTCCGTCCAGACTTCCAGAACCAGTCTTTCTTTACCGGTACCTTGTCCCGGCCCACTGCTCTCAATTACGTAATTAGCCCTGGTTACAGGTGAAAAAATGGCGTCTACGGAAATCTCCTTACTGGTTCCCGCGCTTGTAACAATGATACCAACATTGTCGCCAGCAATGGCCGGCTGGTAGCCCTTACCTACCTTCACTGTAAATTCCACATTTAACTTAGCATCATTGGAATCAAGCGTAGCCAGATGAAGATCAGGATTGACTATTTCGAAATTCGGCGCCCCCACAACTATGATATCTGAAGCATGTATATTCGTCCTGCCCCTGATATCCAAAGTCATTTTTCCGGTATCCACATCTTTAGCCAGCATACGAATCCTTATACCCCTTACATTGAGCAGGAAATCGGTTACGTCCTCTTTCATATACGGGATGGTACTGAACTCCTGAGTTATTCCGTCAATTAAAACGGACCTAACAGCGGCTCCGGGTAGCGAACTGAGGAGCACCCTGCGCAGACTATTACCAAGAATTACTCCAAATCCTTTTTCAACCGGTTCGGCAACAAACTTGCAGTAATTTTCCCGGAAATCGACACATTCAATTTTTGGTAAAACTATCTGAACCAATAATCCTCCTATCGGGAATAATATTCCACGATGGCTTTTTCATCAAAGTTAGTCCTAATATCCTCCCTTGCAGGCAGGGTTAGAACTTTACCAACCATATTACCTTTATCAAGAGATAACCATGCAGGGACATCCTTATCCTCTATCCTCTCAACAAGAATTTTATAATACTCGGACTTTGTGCTTTCCTTTCTCCACTCTATCACATCGCCGGCTTTGACCAGGCATGAGGGGATATCAGTTTTACGGCCGTTCAATTTAAAATGACCGTGGCGAAGTATCTGCCTTGCCTGTGAACGGGAATCAGCAAAACCGAGACGAAAAATCACATTGTCCAACCTCCTCTCGAGCAAAGTAAGCAGATTTCCACCCGTGATACCCTGCATTCGCGCCGCCTCTTCGAAGAAGCGTCTGAACTGCCTTTCAAGCAATCCGTATGTATACCTTGCCTTTTGCTTTTCCAGAAGCTGAAGTCCACGGTCAGACAACTTGCTACGGCGCTTTCCTGTAGAATGAAATCCCGGCGGGATATTTCTGCGTTCCAAAGCGCACTTTTCAGTAAAGCACCTCTCTCCCTTTAACATGAGTTTAGTGGCCGTACGGCGACACAGACGACAATATGCCTCAGTATATCTAGCCATAATTATACTCGCCTTCTTTTTCTGGGCCTGCATCCATTATGCGGCACCGGTGTAATATCCCTGATACCCGTCACAGCAATCCCTGATGCTTGAATAGCTCTTATCGCAGCTTCCCTTCCGCTGCCGGGGCCGCGTACAAAGACTTCTACCTGGCGCAGACCATGCTCTTTAGCTTTGGCTGAAGCCGCCTGGGCAGCCATCTGAGCTGCGTACGGAGTTCCTTTACGGGATCCTTTAAACCCTGCTGTGCCTGAACTTCCCCAGGCAATAACACTACCCTTAACATCAGTTAACGTGATAATGGTATTATTAAAACTTGATTGTATGAAGGCTTTCCCTTCATGTATCAGTTTACGTTCACGCTTTTTTGTTCTAACTTTCTTTTTCTGCGGCATATTACCTGGTTACTCCTTTACTTCTTGGTCATGCGTTTTTGACCGCGGCCGGCTACCGTCTTCTTAGCACCACGCTTGGTACGCGCATTCGTACGCGTCCGCTGTCCCCTTACAGGAAGACTTCTCTTATGCCTGATGCCACGGCGTGAGCCTATCTCAATCAGGCGTTTAACATTCATATTGATCTCTTTTCTAAGTTCACCCTCGACAGTATATTCCTTGTCGATTCTCTCACGTATATGGCTGACTTCCTCTTCAGTCAAATCCTTCACCTTTTTTGCAGGGTCAATCTTACAGTTAGTGAGTATTTTTCGACTGATGGCCGGCCCTATCCCGTGAATATACTGAATGGAAAACAGTACCTGCTTTTCCCTGGGGATATCTACGCCTGCTATACGAGCCATGTTTTATCTTACTCCTATGACTATCCCTGACGCTGCTTATGCTTGGGGTTAGTGCAAATAACCCTCACCACTCCACGGCGCCTGATAATTTTACACTTTTCACAACGCTTTTTAACCGATGCTCTGACCTTCATTTACGATTATATCCTCAATTGAAAAAACCGTCTAATACTATAAAACTTTATTTACTTTATGTCAAAACAATCATTCAATTACTACTTGAACCGGTAAGTAATCCTGCCGCGCGTAAGATCATAAGGTGACAGCTCTACAAGCACCTTATCGGCTGGCAATATTCTAATGTAATGCCTTCGCATTTTCCCTGATATGTGTGCCAGTACTTTATGTCCGTTAGCCAGCTCCACTCTAAATGTAGCATTAGGCAGTGATTCAATTACCGTGCCTTCGACCTCAATAGCTTCTTTTTTATTCATATAATAATTTTATAACAAGGTGAGAATTTCGGCCTCGTCTTTTCCTATGGCGATAGTATGCTCAAAATGAGCGGAAAGGCTCCCATCAGCCGTATGTACTGTCCACCCATTGTTATTGAGCCTTGTTTTCCAATTACCCATATTGACCATAGGCTCAAGAGCCAGAGTCATGCCCTCTCTCAATCTAATACCATCACTCTTCCTGCCAAAGTTAGGTACCAGCGGATCCTCATGCATGTCCCTGCCGATGCCGTGCCCCGAATATTCACGCACTACGCTATATCCTCTGGATTCGGCATACGCCTGTATTGCCGCTCCGATATCACCGAGGTAACCTCCGTTACGGGCGGCATTGATACCTTCAGCCAGCGCAGTTCGAGTAGCATCCATTAACTTTCGGGCATCGGGGCTGACCCTGCCTACACCGACGGTAACAGCAGCATCGCCCTGAAATCCTTTATAAATCACGCCAAAATCTAAAGAGACGATATCTCCTTCTTTCAAAACCTTGTTGCCGGGAATACCATGTACTACCTCGTCATTGACCGATACGCATATACTGGCCGGGAAATTGTGATAACCCTTAAAAGAAGCGCGGGCAGAATTCCACTTGCTAACTTCATTCTCTGCAAGGTCGTCAAGCGAGCGTGTTTTTATACCCGGCTTAACCGCTTCGCTCAGTTTTTGAAGGATTATAGCCACAATCCTTCCCGCCTCTCTCATTATCGCTACTTCTGCGGCCGATTTGATAATTGTCATCTATTTCTTCTGTTTCAATCCTGCAAGGAACTTAACGATATCTTTGCCGACTTCGCTGATATGCTGATTGCCGTTAACCCTGAACAATCTGCCTTTCTTGTCGTAGTACTCAAGCAGGGGCATAGTCTGGGCAAAATAGGCCTTGAGACGTTCTTTGATAGTTGCTTCCTGGTCATCTGCCCGCTGATAAAGTTCGCCGCTGCATTTATCGCACACTCCTTCCTTCTTCGGTGGCGAGTTCTTTTTGTGGTAGGGTGACTGGCAGGTACGGCAAACGAAGCGGCCTGTCAGCCTGTCTAGTAATGCAGATTCGGGGACCTCTATGTAAATTGCTTTCTCAATCGATTTTCCCTGCTTCTCAAGAGATGCATCAAGCGCTTTTGCCTGCTCCATGGTCCTGGGGAAACCGTCAAAAACACAACCGTCTCTGCAGTCCTGCTGCGCAATGCGCTCAGTTATCATCTTAATTGTAATTTCATCGGGCACAAGCTTGCCTGCTTTCATATAAGACTCAGCCTGCTTGCCCAGTTCAGTTCCGTTCTTAACAGCCTGCCTGAACAGGTCACCGGAAGCCACATGCGGCAAAGACATTTCTTTGACTATAATATCTGCCTGGGTACCCTTCCCAGCCCCGGGTGCACCAAGCAATACAAAAAACATATTAAAATCCTCCTTACTTTAAGAAACCTTCATAGCGCCGCATGGTAAGCTGCGCTTCAATCTGCTTCATGGTATCGAGCGCGACGCCAACGACAATGAGTATGCCGGTGCTCGACAGGGTCAATAACCCCGTATTGGTTATCTCCCTGGCAAAAAACGGCATTATGGCCACCAGTGCCAGAAATAATGCGCCACCCCAGGTTAGCCGGCTTATCACTCCGTTCAGATAATCCGTGGTTGGCTTCCCCGGGCGAACACCCGGAATGAAACCACCTTGCCTCTGCAACGTACGCGCCAGATCCATTTGCTCAAAAATAACCATGGTATAAAAGAATGTAAAAGCAACAACCAGCAAGAAATACGCCACCCAGTAGAATAATCCCACCGGCATGGGTGAATTCGGGCTGAACCATGTCAGTATCGTATTGGCAAAGTTGGCATCCTGCCCCTGGGGAGCGGCAAAATAACTCGCTATAGTGCCCGGAAAAATCATCAAAGACATGGCAAATATAAGCGGTATCATGCCTGCCATGTTCACCCGCAAAGGAATATAAGTTGAACCCGCCTGGCGGTACATTTTGCCGCCTTTAAAAGCAGTGCGCGCATATTGAACCGGTATGCGGCGATGTCCTTCTGTAAATATTACGATCATTACTACCGTGGCCAGTGCCAGAAGCGCAAAAATGACCACGCCCATCCAGTTATCTTTTGCCACAAATCCACGGCCTAACTGCTCCGGCAAACCGGCAACGATCCCGCCAAAGATTATGATTGACACCCCGTTACCAATGCCGCGTTCAGTTATCAACTCGCCAATCCAGACAAGGAACAACGTGCCGGCAGTCATAGATATTACAATACCCACCGTTTCAAGTCCTGTGGTACTAACGACTGCACCCTGACTGCGTAGCAGCTGCAATTGCGCAAATCCCTGCAATGCCGCCAGAGGTATGGTAAGCCAGTGAGTAATCTGGTTAATTCTATTTCTTCCGGATTCTCCCTCCTCGGAAAGTCTCCTCAAAGCGGGTATAACCGGTACCAGCAATTGCATAATAATCGACGATGTAATATAGGGATATACACCCATCGCGGCAACGCTGAAATTTCTCATGGCGCCGCCGCTGAACATATCCAGCATACCGAGAAGTTACCGCCGGCTGATTCAATTTTACCTTTCGCAGAAGCAGAGAATTTATTGGCCTTAACGGTTAGAGGCCGGTCAAGTTCTCCGGTACCCAGAATTTTAATGGGATGACTGACGTTTTTAATCAGTCCGTTTTCAAGCAACGATTCAATCCCAACTTCAGAATTTGCGTCGAATAATCTCAGGTCTCCGACATTAACGATACTGTATTCTATCCTGTTTACCTTAGTAAAACCACGCTTCCAGGGCAGACGTTTGATGAGTGGCAACTGCCCACCCTCAAAGCCGGGACGCAAATCGCGGCCGGAGCGCGATTTCTGTCCTTTACATCCCCGCGTAGAAAACGTTCCATGTCCGCTACCGTCGCCGCAGCCAACACGTTTTTTCTTGTGCTTGGCTCCTGCCGGAGGTTTTAAATTACTTTGGTCCATTTCCTTTCTCTTCTACTGAAACCAGATGGTTTACCTTATTAATCATACCCCGGATGGTTGGAGTATCTTCTTTTTCGACCACTTCGTTTAACCTGTGAAAGCCCAGAGCCTTCATCGTTCCTCGCTGATCGCGGGGGTAACCTATACCGCTTTTTATCCACTTAATAATCAATTTAGCCACTTGCTCAGTTCCCCTCAGTATTATGTGCTTTTCTTCTATCGATCGTCTCTTGAGGATTTCTAAGATTGGCCAGAGCCATAATTGTTGCTTTGGCAACGTTAATAGGATTAGCGCAACCCAGTGATTTCGTTAATATGTCTTTTACCCCAACAGCCTCAATTACGGCTCGCACTCCGCCGCCGGCTATCACACCGGTACCCGGAGGCGCCGGTTTAAGTAAGACTTTCGCAGAACCATACTTGGCAAGGATTTCATGCGGTATCGTGCTTTCTTTAAAAGTCACGGTAACCAAGTTTTTCTTAGCAGCAACCCCTGCTTTGCGGATGGCTTCCGGTACTTCCCTCGCTTTGCCCAGGCCGGCTCCCACATGCCCTTTACCGTCACCTACGACTACGAGCGCTCTAAAATGCATGTTCTTGCCGCCCTTGACAACCTTTGTAACGCGGTTCAGGGTTACCAGTTTTTCGCTCAGCTCCAGCTCGCTGGCATCAACTCTTATTATAGGAGCATATATTTTCGTTACTGCTTTCATATATTAATCCTCAAAATTCTAATCCTGCTTTCCGTGCTGATTCAGCCAGAGCTTTGATCCTGCCGTGGTATTTATAACCACCCCTATCAAATACAACCCGGGCAATCCCCTTTTCTTTGGCAGCCCTGGCTAAAAGAGAGCCCACAAGTTCAGCAACCTGGGTTTTATTTTTTCCACCTGTTTGTTCTTTTATCTCAGCTATGAGACTACCAGCCGAAACAATTGTTTTACCATCTACATCATCAATTATTTGAGCATGAATATTATTGAGACTGCGAAAAACACAAAGCCTCGGTTTATTTGCGGTACCCGCAACATGGTCCCTTACGCGGGCATGCCGTCTTTTTCTTGCTAAGTTAGCGCTAACCTTAGGCATTTACTATTTCCCCTTTGTAGCTGTTTTACCGGCTTTACCAGCCTTCAGGCGTAATCTTTCTCCCAAATATTTAATACCCTTACCCTTATAAGAGTCCGGGATGCGAATCCGCCTGATCTCTGCAGCCGTTTCACCTACAAGCTCTTTATCAATACCGACAATACGGATTTTATTTGTTCCGTCGACCGTAATGTCAATTCCTTTGGGCGATTCGAACTCCACGGGATGGCTATAACCTACTTGAAGAGTCAATTTAGTGCCTGCTTTTTGTGCTCGATAGCCAACGCCGGATAGTTCCAAGCTTTTCTCAAAGCCTTTGGTAACCCCTTCTACCATATTTGCCAGGATCGAGCGGCTCAATCCATGCAAAGCCCTGTGATTTCGGTTATCAGTGGGTCTTGACACGATCAGACTCCCGCCTTCCTGGATTATCTTGATATCCGGGTGAAATACTCGGGTTATTTTCCCTTTGCTTCCCTCAACAGTAACTTCCCTGCCATCGATTTTGATTTTAACCCCGGCAGGGATGGCTACCGGCATTTTTCCTATTCGGGACACAGATTCACCTCACAAATTTGGATTACCATACATAACATAATATTTCGCCGCCAAGATTCTTTTTCCAGGCGTCCTGGCCCGTCATAACGCCTTTAGATGTAGATATTATTGCAATACCGATACCGCCATACACCCTGGGTATTTCCCTTTTCCCTGCATATACACGCAGGCCGGGTTTACTCACCTTTTCCAATCCTAAAAATGCCGGCTGTTTATCAATATACTTCAGTGTAACTTTTATCATGCGCTGCGGCTCACTTTTAACCAGCGTATAATCAGCGACAAAGCCTTCTTCTCTGATAATCTTGGCGATTGCCAATTTCATCTTGGAAGCAGGAATCATGACGCTGTCGTGACGTGCCATAGCGCCGTTGCGCAACCGTGTTAACATATCAGCTATTGGATCAGTAACCATCGATTAAATACTCCGCTAATATTATTACCAGCTCGATTTCCTGACCCCCGGAAGCTCTCCGTTCAAGGCTAATGTGCGGAAACATATGCGGCATATACCAAACTTCCTTATATATGCCCTTGGCCTTCCGCACAGGCGGCAGCGGTTGTGCTGCTGCACCCTGTATTTAGGCGGTCGGTTCGATTTTAGTATCTTACAAGTCTTCGCCATAATTTTACCCTATTAATTTTTTCTGAAAGGCATACCCATCGCTTCAAGCAATCGTCTGCCATCTTCATCTGTCTTGGCCGTAGTAACAACCGTTATTTCCAGCCCCCTGGTTTTGTCGACCTTGTCATATTCAATCTCCGGGAATACAATCTGCTCTTTCAGCCCCAGAGTATAATTACCCTGTCCATCAAAAGCATCCCTGGATATTCCCTGGAAATCACGTATTCTAGGGAGGACAACGCTGACAAGTTTATCGAAAAACTCATACATTCGTTTACCGCGCAGTGTAACCATAATTCCTATGGGAACCCCGGCTCGTAGTTTAAAAGAGGCAATGGACTTCTTAGCTTTCGTTACAACGGCATGCTGACCTGCAATAGCAGTCAGATCCTTTTCAGCAGCTTCCATAGCTTTAGGATTAGCAAGCGATTCGCCCAAACCGATATTAAGTACAATCTTAGTGAGCCTGGCTACTTCCATAATATTCTTGTACTTGTGCTTTTTCATAATCTGGGCGACTATTTCTTTATTATATCTATCTTTTAGCCTTGTCATTATCGAGTTACCTCAGTTTAATCCATGATCTCCGAGCAGTTATGACAGTACCTGGCTCTCTTACCGTCTTCAAGCTCCCGGTATCCAATACGCGCCGGCTTATTGCATTTATTGCATATAACCATCACGTTAGAAACGTGAACAGGTCCTTCAAGCTCGATGATTCCTGCCTGCCTGGCTTTACCCTTTGTTTTGGAGTGCCGCTTAATTAAGTTCAAACCTTCTATAATGATTCTTTCCTTTACCGGTAAAGCTTTGCGTACCTTTCCCTTTTTCCCCTTGTCCTTACCTGCTATGATGATGACGGTATCGTTCTTTTGAATCTTCATCTCAGAGTACCTCCGGGGCCAGGGAAATAATCTTCATGAAGTTCTTATCCCTTAATTCTCTTGCTACAGGGCCGAAAATCCTGGTTCCCTTGGGATTGCCTTTATCATCAAGTATCACAGCAGCATTATCATCGAACCGTACATATGAGCCATCCGGTCGATGATGATGGTTGGCCACACGAACTATAACTGCCTTGACCACATCGCCTTTTTTCACAACTCCACCGGGTATAGCCCTTTTTACGCTGCAGGTAATTACATCACCCACACCGGCGTAACGCCTTCGCGTTCCACCGGGTACCCCAATGCACATCACTTGCCGGGCACCCGTGTTATCTGCTACCTTGAGCCTGGTTAAGGTCTGAATCACTTCTTATTTCTCCTGATTTACCTGTGCCAACTCGTCTTTTACAGCCTCGACTGCTTCTTTCTTCTGAATTATTTCAACGACCTTCCATCTCTTGTCCCTGGATAAGGGACGGGTTTCAACAATTCTCACAACATCGCCTGTGTTACAAGAATTATTCTCATCATGTGCCTTAAATTTAGAGACATGCCTGATCACTTTATGATAGAGAGGATGCCTTCGCAGGCTCTCCACCCGGATAACCACTGTTTTATCCATTTTATTACTGACTATTCTGCCTACTCTACTCTTACGGTTTTTTTCCATTTTTTATTTCTTGCCAAGCTCCCTCTCTCTAATTATGGTGTTAATCCTGGCTATCCTCTTCTTAACTTTGGGTAACTCGCGATGATTCACCAACTGCCGTGTAGCTAGTTTAAATCGTAAGTTAAGAAGCTCCTGATGAGCTTCCTCCAGCTTCCTATTCAGTTCAGCTTCGCCCAGTGCCCGAATTTCAGTGAGTTTCACCTTTTACCTCTTCTTTAAGGGTTTCACGTACTATATATTTCGTTTTAATTGGTAGTTTATAAGAAGCCAGGTGGATCGCTTCCATTGCCATGTTTTCCTTAATTCCACCTATTTCAAAAAGTACTCTCCCCGGTTTGACAACAGCTACCCAGTGATCAACGTTACCTTTACCGCTCCCCATTCTGGTTTCTGCCGGTTTCTTGGTTACAGGCTTATCGGGATAAATGCGTATCCATACCTGGCCGCCACGGCGCAGATACCTGACAATAACGCGGCGGGCTGCTTCTATCTGCCGCGCAGTAATCCAGTGAGCTTCCTCAGCTTTTAAGCCGTAGTCACCAAAAACAATGGTGTTACCGGATTGTGCCTGACCCCTGAGGTGACCGCGATGGCACTTACGATACTTCACTCGTTTTGGTTGTAGCACTTTCTCTCCTTACCTCGGGTATAATGTTGCCTTTATAAATCCATACTTTAACGCCAATATTGCCCATCGTTGTAGCAGCTTCAGCTAAACCATAATCTATATCCGCACTTAATGTGTGCAGCGGTAATCGGCCTTCGTGGATAGTCTCTCGCCTTGCTATTTCTGCCCCACCCAGTCTTCCTGCGCAGCTGATTTTAATACCCTTGGCGCCTGCCTGGCGGGTTTTAAAAACAGCCTGCTTCATTGCCCGTCTGAAAGTAACACGCCTTTCCAGTTGGTCTGCCACATTGCGTGCTACCAGCATAGCTTCAAGTTCCGGTTGTTCTACTTCCTTGATAGAAAGCTTAACTTTCTTACCGCATTGTTTCTCCAATTCGGACCTCAGTTCCTCAGCCCTCTGTCCACCCCTGCCGATTACGATGCCAGGGCGTGCTGTAAAGATGGTGACAAGTATATCATTCCCCTGCCGATCTATTTCAACCCTTGCCACTGCGCCTTCTTTAAGCCTGGCTTTGACGGCCTTCCTCAATTTCAAATCATCGTGCAGAGCTTCCAGATAGTGCTTCTCGTCATACCACTTGGCTTTCCATCCTCGTATGACACCTATCCTGAAACCATAGGGATGAACTTTATGTCCCACTTATTTTTCCTCCTCGGAAACGAAAACCTTAATGTGCGTTGAACGTTTTAATATCGGGCTGAAGCGTCCCCGCGCTTGAGGTCTATATCTTTTTAGCGTGCGTCCCTCATCGGCTGTTATATGGACTACTTTTAATTCAGCCGGATCCATATGATAATTGTTTTCCGCATTCGACGACGCAGATTTAATCGCTTTGGCCACAGCTTTCGCCGCTGGCGTGGGCGTAAATTTTAAAATATTCAAGGCATTTTCAACTTTCATACCTCGCACCATATCAACCACGAGCTTTACCTTGCGAGGCGGAATTCCTATATCTTTAGCAACTGATCCGACTTTCATAGCTTAACCTACTTGTTTCTTTTTGGTCGGAGTCACCGCAGCTTTGGTAACGTGACCGCGGAAAGTCCTGGTGATGGCAAATTCACCAAGTTTATGGCCGACCATGTTCTCCGTTATGAATATTGGCACATGCCTTCTGCCATCATGAACGCCAATTGTATGCCCGATCATTTCTGGCATAATCGTTGACGAACGTGCCCAGGTCTTAATAACCTGTTTTTCGCCTTTTTTATTAAGCGCATCTATTTTTTTCAGCAGCTTGGGATGACAGTACGGGCCCTTTTTCGCTGAACGTGACATATTTACCTTACCTCTTTATTTCTCCGCAAAACGGCGCCTTACGATTAATCTGTCCGAGGGTTTGCCAACACGAGTCCTGTGGCCGAGCGCCGGCTTACCCCAGGGGGTCTTCGGGGCCATACCGCGTGGTGCTCTGCCTTCACCGCCACCGTGGGGATGGTCTCGCGGAGTCATGGCAGAACCTCTGACCTTGGGACGCCTGCCCAGCCAGCGGGTACGACCTGCCTTACCTAATTTCACATTCTGGTGATCCAGATTACCTACCTGCCCAATAGTTGCCCTGCAATCGTTAAGGAAGCGGCGCACCTCGCCTGACGGCAAGCGCACCAGCGAATATTTATCTTCTCTGCTAAGCAGTTGAGCGGCAGTCCCGGCACTCCGTACTATTTGCCCGCCTTTGTTTGGTTCGAATTCAAGATTGTGTACCAGAGTGCCAGCCGGAATCTCTCCGAGCGGCAGATTATTGCCGGGTTTAATTTCCGAGCCTGAACCGGCCTGTATGCCATCACCAACACCTAATCCCAGAGGCGCCAGCATATAGCGTTTTTCGCCATCAGCATAGTAAATCAGGGCTATCCTTGCCGAACGCCCGGGATCATATTCAATGGCAGCTATTTTACCCGGTACGCCAAGTTTATCCCTTTTAAAATCTATCATGCGCAGCATGCGTTTAGCGCCACCACCCCTGTGACGCGTAGTGATCACACCCCTGCTATTTCTGCCCGCCTTCCTTTTTAACGGCAATAACAGGGATTTTTCCGGCTGCGTCTTGGTAATCTCATCAAAAGTGAGCCTCACCATCCCCCGGATCCCAGGTGATGTAGGACGATATGTCTTTAAAGCCAAATCTTACAACTCCTACCTAATTAAGGATGACGTCTTTGCCATCGGTTCTTTTTTAAAAGCTTCCGATGTTTATGTTTCGCCATCTTCTTTTTACGTTTCTTTATAACAGAACCCAATTTATACTCCTGTTATCTCAGACTCCCTCAAAGAACTGTATTTTATCGCCTTCTTTGAGTGTCACTACTGCCTTCTTCCACGATGCCCTGGTCACTTCCCGCTTTCCCATCCTCCTGGTCTCACCGGGGACATTGATAATATTCACTCCGATTACACCGACTTTAAATGCCTTCTCGACAGCCTGCTTTATCTGCTCTTTCGAGGCCTTCTTATAAACTTCAAAGGCGTATTTGTTTTGTTCCGCAAGGCGGCTGACCTTTTCAGTTACCAGTGGCCTGCGCAGTACCTCATAAACATTCATATTAACTACTATTCCTTAATAAATAGCTTTAATTTGCCTTAACTTTCCCGGTTTCTTTCTTTTCCCAGATCTCCTCTATCTTCTTCACAGCATCAACATCAAGTACCAGCATCTTATATGCAAGTAAGTCAGCAACATTAAGCATGGAAACCATGGTCGTCTTTATCCCGGGTATATTAGACGCTGCCAACGTTAAATAATCGTTGCTCAGGGCAACTCCAATAATCGCAGTGCTGTCCACTCCTAATATGCCAAGCATCTCGTCCAACAACCTGGTTTTAGGCTCAGCCAGTTGTAACTTTTCCACAATCTTCAGCTCACCATCCTTCACCTTCCCAGAAAGCACGCTCCGGAGCGCCAGCCTGCACATTTTTTTGGGCATTGCCTGGCGATAGTCGCGTGGATGAGGACCGAAGACCACAGAGCCGCCTTTCAACAAAGGAGATGTGGCGCTTCCACGCCTGGATCTGCCTGTATGTTTCTGCGCATACAGTTTACGTGTACTTCTCTTTACATCAGATCTGGTTTGAGTATCAGCAGTGCCCTGACGCTTGTTAGCGAGTTGCCTGACAAGCGCCTGGTGAACTACCGTCTCGTTAACCGGTGCAGCGAAAATATAATCGCTTACCTGAACTATGCCAGCCTTTTCACCTTTTAAATTATATACTTCTAACTCCACGTCTATTTACGTTCCTTTTATGCAGCTTTTTCGATTATCAGTAGCCCACCCCGGGCTCCCGGGACAGCTCCCTTGAGAAGTAGCAAATGTTTTGCCGGGTCAACATCTACTATCTCCAGGTTGCGAGCCGTGACTTTCCTGGCGCCAAGATGTCCTGCCATGCGAAGTCCCTTGAACACACGGCCGGGAGTGGTAGTTGAACCTATAGATCCCGGTGCGCGGTGCCTGTCCGATTGACCGTGAGTTTTTGGCCCTCCCCGGAAATGGTACCTCTTAACTCCGCCTGCGAATCCTTTGCCCTTTGAAATTCCCTCTATATTTACAATATCGCCGGCTTTAAACATGCCCACATCTATTTTTTGACCGACCTGGAATTCTTTGATATCGTCTATCTTCAATTCGCGCAGGTATCTATACTGGCCGTTGTCCTTAAGATGGCCCTTCTCCGGTTTATTAAGACGCTTTGATTCACCAAAGCCAAGCTGAACAGCATTGTAATTATCTTTGTCAGCTGTTTTTACCTGTATTACACAACAGGGTCCGGCTTCCACAGCAGTCACGGCTATTTCGCGATTTTCCCTGTAAATCTGGGTCATCCCAATTTTTTTACCAAGTATGCCCGCCATTTATTTTTCCTATAATCTGATATCTATTTCAACGCCGGACGGCAGTTGAAGCTGCGTTAAAGCGTCTATTGTCTTGGTCGTTGGTCCTACGATGTCTATAAGCCTTTTATGTGTCCGGATTTCAAACTGTTCACGCGAGTCCTTATCAATAAATGGACTGCGTATAACGCAGAATTTTTCGATCTTGGTTGGCAACGGCACGGGCCCGATGACTTCGGCGCCTGATTTTATCGCCGTCTCAACAATTTGACCGGCTGATTGATCTACCAGCCTGTGATCATATCCCCTTAATTTAATTCTAATCTTCTGCTTAGTCATCTATTTCCCTTTTGTCCTGGCCAGCATTTGCTCCATAATATTATTAGGAACCTCCCGGTACTGATGGAATTCCATTGAATATGTGGCCCTTCCCTGAGTGAGTGATCGCGATGCTGTGGCGTACCCGAATGATTCCGCCAGCGGAACAAACGAATGAATTACACACGTTTCTCCGTGAGTTTCAATGCCGTCAATGTGACCTCGCCTTGCATTCAAATCACCAATGACCTCACCCATAAATGACGCCGGAGTAACCGACTCAAGCCTCATAATCGGCTCCAGTATAACTGGCTTGGCTTTCTCGACGCCTTGCTTGAGCGCCATCGAGCCCGCCATTTTGAATGCCATCTCCGAGGAATCAACTTCGTGTTCGCTACCATCAAAAACTGAAACTTTAATATCCACCAGCGGATAGCCGCTTACTCCTCCGGTATCCAGAGCTTCGCGGACACCGGCCTCAATGGGAGATATATATTCTCTTGATATAGCGCCTCCGCGTACTTCATTAACAAATTTAAATCCACTGTTGCGCTCGCCCGGTTCAATACGCAGCCAGCAATGACCGTATTGACCCCGGCCACCGGTCTGGCGTATGAACTTGCCTTCCGCTTCTACGGAAACAGTAATTGTTTCTTTATAGGCTACCTGCGGATTGCCGACCCTGACCTGCACGCCAAATTCCCTGAGCATTCGGTCGATGAGAACTTCAAGGTGCAATTCCCCCATCCCTGATATCAGAGTTTGTCCCGTCTCCTCGTTACTGCGGAGCCTGAAAGTCGGGTCTTCCTCCATAAGCTTGGATAAGGCATCGCCCAATTTATCCTGATCAGCCTTACTTTTTGGCTCAATCGCCATAGAGATAACCGGCTCCGGGAATTTTATAGTCTCCAGCAGGACCTGCTGAGAGCCATCACATAGAGTATCGCCGGTAAAGGTATTTTTCAGTCCCAGGGTAGCTGCTATGCAGCCGGTATCGACTTCCTCCAATTCCTCCCGCCTGTTGGCATGCATCAACAATAATCTTCCCAGCCGCTCCTTCGTACCCCTACTCGAATTGTAAATCTGAGCGCCTACTTTAACCTTTCCGGAATAAACACGGAAGTATACCAATCGTCCTACAAATGGGTCTGAAACCACCTTAAAGGCAAGAGCGGAAAAAGGCGCTTCGTCGCTGGCAGGCCGTGTGATTTCTTCACCAGTTGCTGTTTCAATGACACGCAGGGCTGGTTTATCCAACGGTGAAGGTAAATAGTCTACAACCGCATCAAGAACCAGCTGTATACCTTTATTACGTAGTGCCGTGCCGCACACTACCGGAACTATCCGGTTGGCAACTGTCAGGCGCCTGATAGTTGCCTTAATATCTGCTTCACTTATATCCTGATTATCAACGTATCTTAACATTAGCTGGTCATCGTTCTCTGCCAGCTTCTCTATCATCCTTTGCCTGCTTTTAAATACCTCGTCCTTCAACTCAGCAGGTATCTCAACTTCCTCAGGTTTTTCCGTAGCTTCGTCAGGAAAGATCCACGCTTTCTTTTCAACCAGATCAACCACACCATTAAAAAGGCTTTCCTTTCCAATCGGTATCTGAATGGCTACGGTCTTGGCCTTAAGCCTATCCTCAATCATCTCGATAGTGCGTTGCAAATCCGCACCTATCCTGTCCATCTTGTTAATGAAGCATATCCTCGGCACACCATATCTGTCCGCCTGTCTCCAGACAGTCTCCGATTGGGCCTCAACCCCTGCTACCGCATCCAGAACAACTACTCCGCCATCAAGTACACGTAAACTTCGCTCAACTTCAGCAGTGAAATCCACGTGTCCCGGAGTATCGATTATATTAATACGGTGTTCATTCCAGTGACATGTGGTAGCGGCAGATGTAATCGTGATACCGCGCTCCCTCTCTTGAACCATCCAATCCATGACGGCTGTGCCGTCATGAACCTCTCCGATTTTATAGGTTCGCCCGGTATAAAATAGTATGCGCTCAGTAGTTGTGGTTTTCCCGGCATCAATGTGCGCTATGATGCCTATATTACGAACTTTATCCAGTGGAAAAGACCTGGTCACTGCTTTGTTCCCCTGGCCAGCCAAGTTCTTCGGCCGGGATTCTTTGATTCCTGTTGTTACCATTTGTAGTGTGCAAATGCCTTATTGGCTTCGGCCATCTTATGAGTATCTTGTCTCTTTTTGACGGTGTTCCCCTGCCCCTGAGCAGCATCCATCAATTCCGCAGCCAATTTCTCTGACATCGACCTTCCACTGCGGTCCCTGGCATACGATATAATCCAACGCATAGCCAGGAATTCTCCACGCTCAGGGCTGACTTCAATAGGTACCTGGTATGTGGCGCCACCGACTCGCCGGGACTTAACCTGGAGCATCGGTGTGGCATTTTTCAATGCCTGTTCAAAAACGGGCAAAGGCTCTGTTTTCATCTGTTTATTTATGCGCTCCAACGCGCCGTACACAATACCCTGGGCGGTGGATTTCTTACCCTGTATCATAATTTTATTTATAAGACGGGCAACCACCGGACTCCCGAATTTAGGGTCAGGGCTTACTACTCTATTAACAAATTTGGCTCGCCTTGGCATAATTTCTCCTGATTAAATTTAGCTTGCGGTTGCAGGCGCTTTAGCGCGTTTGGCACCGTATTTACTGCGTCCCTGTCTGCGCTTTTCAACTCCCGCAGCATCCAGTGTCCCGCGGATAATATGATAGCGGACGCCGGGCAAATCCTTGACCCTGCCACCACGAATGAGAACAACGGAGTGCTCCTGAAGATTGTGGCCTTCACCCGGAATATATGCCGTTACTTCTATGTGGTTGGTCAATCTGACGCGGGCAATTTTACGCAGAGCCGAGTTCGGCTTCTTGGGCGTCATAGTTTTGACCTGCACACACACACCGCGCTTCTGAGGTGAGCATACACCTTTTCTTGATTTATTTTTCAAGGTGTTATATATCACCTGCAAAGCGGGTGACTTGGTCTTTTTGGTAACCCTGCGGCGACCCTTACGGACCAGTTGATTAGCTGTCGGCATACTGTCTTTTATACCTATCCTTCTTATCTAATTTTCGGCAAATTAAAAAGCCACCCAGTTGCTCCCGGACTTCTTCCCGATCTGGCCCACACCCCGGGTCAACCAGCCGGCTTATATTGTATCCAGGTCGGACTCCAACGCGCGCTAAATACTATCATATGATAGCGCAAGTTTGCAACAAATGGAAATAATAACACAGGATTTTAAGTTGTGTCAAACCCTAATAGTTTACTCATACCGCGTGGCCGGACTGGAGGCGGAAGAAGCCGTAGGTTATACTTGTTGCGTAAAACAAAATGCTTCACATCAACGACACCGTACTGCAAAAAATAGGCAAGCCCGCCAGATACACAGGCCAGGAATGGAACGCCGTGGAAAAAAACTGGGATGCGGCTGCGGTACGGGTGGCGCTGGCTTTTCCTGATATTTATGAAGTGGGGATGTCCAACCTTGCTATCCCCATACTCTATAATCTGCTCAATGATCTTCCCGGTGTGCAGGCAGAGCGGGTTTACGCGCCCTGGCCAGACATGGAGGAGCAGCTGCGCCGGAATAGTATACCGCTGTATAGTCTGGAGTCCCGCCGTCCGCTGCGGCAGTTCGATCTTATCGGTTTCTCTCTGGGATATGAATTATGCTATACAACTGTCCTCAATATGCTTGATCTGGCAGGCGTCCCTGTTTTTAGCCGGGACAGGGACAGTTCCCATCCCCTGATTATTGCAGGGGGAAGCTGTGCTCTTAATCCTGAACCACTTTCCGATTTTATAGACCTCTTTTTCATCGGTGAAGCTGAAGATTCCTTGAAGATCATGACTGAAACATACCTGACCTATAAAGGTGACAGGGACGAGCTACTGCGCCGGCTCTCACAATTGCCCGGTGTATATGTGCCGCGGTTTTATTCTCAGCAATATAGTCCAGATGGCAATCTTATATCCTTCGAACCTGTACTTAGCACAGCGCCGCAAAAAATAGAAAGGGTAATTACAGGTGAACTGATGCCCGCCACGCGGCCGGTGGTTCCTTACATAGAAGTGATCCATGACAGGGGCGCTGTGGAGATACAACGCGGTTGCAGCCGGGGCTGCCGTTTTTGCCAGGCTGGTATGCTCTACCGCCCGGTCAGGGAACTCCCGGAAGCCGCGGTAGTAACAGCTGCAGATCAACTGCTGAAGAATTGCGGATATAATACGATCTCGCTGGTCTCTTTGAGCACAGGTGATTACAGCAATATAAATCGTCTGGTAGACACGCTTGCTCACAGGTACAGTGGCAGCGGCGTATCAATATCTCTCCCCAGCCTGAGGCTGGATAAATCATCCATAGACCTCATCGAGTCTCTACCTTCAGGCCGCAAAACCACCTTAACCTTCGCCCCGGAAGCGGGCAGCGAGAGGTTGAGAAACGCGATCAACAAGGTGATACCTGAAAATTCGATGATGGAAACCTTTGCGGCGGCTTTTGAAAAGAACTGGATGAATCTTAAACTCTATTTCATGGTTGGGCTTCCTACCGAAACCTTTGAAGACGTCAAGGCTATCGCTGACCTGACGGGAAAAATCTGCCGGCTGGGTAAAAGCATCCGCGGGAGGCTACCAGGGGTCAGGATCTCAATTTCATCATTCGTGCCCAAGCCACACACCCCATGCCAGTGGGCTGCACAGGACCGTGAGGAACAGCTCATCAAAAAACAAACCCTTCTGTTGCGTGAACTGAAGCGAAGCGGAGCACAGCTATCGTGGCATGACCCCAGAATCAGCCTGCTTGAGGCGGCGCTTAGCCGCGGCGACCGCAGGCTGGGGCAGGTCATTTACACGGCCTGGAAGAAAGGCTGCCGGCTCGATACATGGAGCGAGTTTTTCAACTTTCCCAGGTGGCAGGAGGCATTTATTGAATGCGGAGTTGACCCCTCATTTTACGCCCACCGGGAACGTCCGCTTGACGACCTGTTACCCTGGCAACATATAGATACGGGGGTCAGTTTTAATTACCTGAAATCGGAATATCTCAAAATGCTGAGCGGAGATTTCACACCCGATTGCCGCTCTGCAGGCTGCAATCTTTGCGGTATTCAAAAAAAACACGTAGCCTGCAGATTGAAAGCGGCAGAACTGAAAAAGGATGGGGAATTTGACTTTGAGGCTAAAACAGGGTAACCTTTATCCTTTGTACTGATAAATGGAGCATAGCTATGAGGCGATTAGAGCTTGAAGTTACACAAAGAACTATTACAGGAGGCCTGATACCCGCCAACATATTTGGGCATGGGATAGACTCGCTCGCTGTGCAGGTGGATTCCCGCAAGCTGCAGCATGTGCTTGCCAGGGCGGGAGGCACCGACCTTATTTCATTGAAGGTAGGCGACTCAGCCACCCCAACCAGGGTACTTATCAGAAAAATTCAAAGAAATCCGATGACGGGTGACCCTATCCACGTGGACTTCTACCAGGTGAGGATGACTGAGAAGCTTAAGGCCGAGGTACCCCTGCTTTTTATTGGCGAAGCACCTGCTCTAATAATCAAGACCCTGTCGCTTTTGCATACTCTTACATCTCTCCATATTGAAGCATTGCCCGATGACCTTCCTCATAATATTGAAGTTGATATCTCAAGCCTGGCGGAAGCTGATCAGGCCATTCACGTAAAGGATATCAAGGTGGGCAAGAAAATTACGGTATTGAGCGACCCTGATACAATGGTGATAAAGGTTGCCATCATACGTAAGCAGGTTGAAGAAGTCGCAGAAGTGAAGGCGGCTGAGGAAGAGGCTGCAGAAGCCGCGGCCGAGGGTGGTGAGGAGTCAGAGAAGGAAGAGAAGGAAGAGGAAGAGAAATAAGCCATTAATTAAAAGCCCCCTCCAGATGGAGGGGGCTTTATTTTTTCCCCGCTATTTATACTTGTTAATAAAATCCCGCAGCTCGCCCAGGTACCGTCCCATCCCTACCATAAATATTGTGTTGTGATCGGCACCGGGAATTATAACCATTTTCTTATCTCTTGAACCGATATTAGCGTAAATTTTCTCACCCTCCTCCAGCGGTACGATGGAGTCATCTTCTCCGTGTATAATCAGGGCCGGAAGAGAGATTTGCTTAACCCTGTCCAACCCCCTTGACAACCTGGCACTGCTCTTCTGGCCTTGTTGATTTAAGGGGATGCCAACCTGCCATAGAAGGTCGGTAATATCGCAGAATCCGCTTTCAATAATCAAACCTTTATATTCGCTGTTATAGCTGCCGGCGAGCTCGATTGCCGAGATGCTGCCAAGCGAGCGCCCCATGATAAATTTGCTTCCTGGAAAACCTTTTTCTTCCAGCGTTTGCTTGAATCCTTTATATATGGGGTGGGCATCTTTAATCATATTGCTCACCGAAGGCGTCCCTCCGCTGCTGCCATAACCGCGGTAGTCGGCCACAAACAGGTTGATTCCTATCGTGTTAAAGGTAGCTCCGATATCCATATACTCGCTGGCAAGCTCGCCGTTGCCGTGAAAGAAAAGAACATTGGGATTCTCCTTATTTGCTATGTAAAACATGCAGGATACGGATACGCCGGGTTCCACAGGAAAAGCGAAGCTCATCATGCTTTCATCATCGGGGACGTGGATGTCATCCCTGCGCGGATAAAATATGAAGCTCAGTATTTCAGGTTGATCCAGGGTTTTAAACTCTTCAGAGCTTTCAGTCATGATCCACACTTAAAAGTAATTTTCCTTTATTTCCCCGGTTATCTTGTTCCCGACCGTGAGTATTCCGTATGAGTTACAGGCCCGACCGGGATTGAAAAAAAGCACCCCTCCGATTAACTTGTTCATCGGTTCATGGGTATGCCCGAAAACAACAGCGTTTACATCCGAAAATAATTGTTTCACCTGTTCTGCGGTCACTCCTACACTTCCATACCCGTGTACTACTCCGATTTTTCTTCCCTCTACCTCGACAACCTGCTTTTCCGGCAGCTTGATCCGCACCTCAGGCAGATCCATATTTCCGCATACCGCCCGAACAGGAGCCAGCTTTTCCAGACCCTTGATAATATCGAGGGTCACAATATCCCCGGCATGAATGATAAGGTCCATTTGTGACATCGCCCTTATCAGCTCCTGCGGCATCTCCGGGAAAGAGCGCAGATGTGTATCAGAAATAACTCCTACTTTCATATGTCGGACTTTATTTAGATAAACTATGCCGACCATTGTGCAACCGGCAATCCGGTTAAGTATATTACGGAGTTTGTTTACAATCAACAACCCCTAAAAACAAATCTTCCCCGTCCCTGAGGATGAGGCCGGGGAAGATCGCGGAGGTGATGCCGCGGACGAGTCACTGAGAACAGGCAAATAGCACCATAATAGTGCATACAATGGTATACCCAATTAAAATTGCGGCAAACTGTAAATTGGTACTCATTTTACCTGCCCTCTTCATATCGCTTCTATCGCTGTTTTCTGAAATATATAACGGCAGTACCTCCAAAAAAGTTTATATCCGGTGATGCCGCTGAGTTGCAACCATTCAATAATTCGGGATAACTCAGGTAGATTTATGGCATACGCTTGTCATATACTTTACTTAATATAGTATTATTAACCGGAATCATCTCCCGCTGTGTAAAAAGGAGGCTTGCATGAACTGCGCAGTACATTCGGATAGGGAAGCTGTAGATAGTTGCGTGGAGTGCGGTAAAGCAGTCTGCCCTGAGTGCAAGGTTTTATACGAAGGGAAAACTTATTGTAACGCCTGTATTGAAAAAAAACTGGTACCCTCTACAGCGCCAGTCACTGTACCAGCCGCAGCGCCCGGTTTTGTTAATACGTCCGGAATGGGGAGTAAATCCTCAGTCCCGCCTGACCTCGGGGAATGGAATTGGGGCGGCTTCCTTCTCACCTGGATCTGGGGTATTGGCAACAACGTGTGGTGGTCTTTTCTTGTCTTCGTCCCCTACCTCGGTCCGCTGGTAATGCCCTGGGTTCTCGCTTTTAAGGGCAACGAGTGGTCCTGGCAGAACAAAAGGTGGGAGAGCATAGAACACTTTAAGAAAGTCCAACGCACCTGGATGAAGTGGAGTCTCGGCATCACCGTAGTCTTAACGTTCCTGCTGGTAACAATCCTCGTGGGGGGCGCCATGCTAATACTCTGGGGTATCCAGCAATCAGGAGTACAGTGGTATTAATCAGCCATGTTGACCGTGATCTTTATAAGGGATAATGGGTGGAGGCAACAATGATGAAATGCTCAGTTCACCTGGACCGCGATGCCACAGGCGCCTGTTTCAGTTGCGGCCGGTTTGTCTGCCCCGAATGCAAAACATCTATAGGCAACCAGATATACTGCAACTCCTGTGTTGAAACGCGCTTAAAAACGGGCTCCTGGCCCGCGAAACCTGTCGCCACAGGCTTTAATACTTCCGGAACCGGTTCTTTAGCGAATGTTCCTAGCGAAATCAAAGGCTGGAACTGGGGCGGCTTTTTACTTACCTGGATCTGGGGAATAGGCAATAATGTCTGGATCTCATTGCTGGCCTTGCTGAGCATTTTACCCTATGTCGGTTGGATCGCCGGCCTGACTATGCGTATCATACTGGGCATTAAGGGTAATGAATGGGCCTGGCGAAGCAAGAAATGGGACAGCATCGATCATTTCAAGCAGGTGCAGAGGAGGTGGATGTGGTGGGGAGTTATCGGGCTGGCCGCCTACGTAATTTTGATTATAGCGGTGATTGTCCTGCTATTTTCCCTGTTTATGATAGCTTCTTCTCTGGGTATTGATAAAAACACACCCTGGGATGAACTTATACCGAGGTTTTAGAGAAAATTATTCCGGATAATGACCGGCCGATTAAAATTCATGCGCAATAATTTATTAGGCGGTGAAGTATGAATGACTTAATGATTTACGGACTGATCTTTGCAGCGGGACTCCTTATCGGTGTGATCGTAACAATCGTCATCACGCGCGTTTATAAGCCATACTACAAGCAGGATATGCTTGCTATCAGCGGCGATATACAAAAGAACCTTGCCGCCTTCACCGATACATCTATGCAAACCTCCGTACAGCACCTGGTAAATTTATCGGAGGAAGTCATTTCCAAGCACACCGCGCTTGGAGAACAAAACCTCGATGCCAAAAAGCAGCTTATAGACCAATCACTCAAAGAGATCCGGGACAACCTGAATAATGTGGAGAACCTGGTAAACAATTTCGAAAAGGACCGGGCGGAGAAATTCGGCCAGCTCAGCCAGCAGATTCAGCTTGCCTCGGAACAGACCATGAGGCTTCAGGAAACAACGGGCAAACTCCAGATGGCGCTGGGTAACACCCGGGTGCGAGGTCAATGGGGCGAGCGCATGGCCGACGATATACTGCAAAATATCGGGCTCGTTGAAGGGACCAACTACATCAAACAACAGACCTCGGACGTATCCGGCTCCAGGCCAGATTATACTTTCCTGCTGCCTAACAAGCTGCTATTAAACATGGACGTTAAGTTTCCCCTTGACAACTATATGAAATATGTAAATGCGGAAGCAGAAGCCGACAGGGAGATCTTCAGGGTAGCCTTTATAAGTGACACCCGGCAACGCATCAAAGAGGTAACCACCAGAGACTATATCAATCCTGAAGAAAATACTGTGGACTACGTGCTGGTACTAATACCCAACGAGCAGGTCTACCACTTTATTAACGAAAACGATCCCACCCTACTGGACGTTGCCCTGAAAAACAAAGTCGTTTTGTGTTCACCTGTAACTCTTTATGCCATCCTGGCGCTTATCAGGCAGGCACTGGAGAACTTCAAGATGGAAAAGGCCACCAACGAGATATTGAAGCTGTTTAACGAGTTTGGCAAGCAGTGGAAACGCTTTGCGGAATCGATGGATAAAATAGGCAAGAAAATCCAGGAAGCACAGAACGAGTTTAACAGCCTGTCGAGCACACGCCGCAATCAGCTTGAAAAGCCGCTCAATAAAATTGATGATATCCGGAAAGAGAGGGGCATAGAAGAGGTACAAATCAGCGAAGGTGATGTTATCTTGCTTGAAATTCCCCCGGAAGAAAAGGAAGATGACTCGGGCGCTGCTTAATAACGTATTATCAGGACTCGGCTGCCTCAAGTTCCTCAAGTATTAGCTCAGCCCTGTGGGCAATATCCTTATCCGTGGCCATGCTGATAACTTTTTTGAAATCCTGTATGGCCTGTCTTGTTCTCCCGCTTTTCATGTAGGCTGTCCCCCGGCTGTGGTAAACCCTGGGATCGCTCGAGTCCAGAACTATAGACATGCTGATATCTTCAATAGCCTTGTCGTATTCTTCTTTCATGAGGTAAGCACACCCCCGGTTATGGAATGCTCCCGGGTCACTCGAATCCAGGTTGATGGCCTGCGTGAAATCCTGGATAGCCCTGTCAAACTGTTCCCTATAATAAAATATGCTGCCGCGGTTATAAAATGCCGCCGAAAGGTTTGGATCAAGTTCTATGGCCTTGTCAAAATCAGGTAATGCCAGTTTGTAATCGCCATTTTTATAATAGGCGCCTCCGCGCAGCAGGTACACTATAGCTTTGTCAGGGTCGTAATGGATAGCCTTGGTCAATTCATCGATGGCTAGCGTATAATGCCCTTCTTTAAGCAGGTCGAAGCTTTTTTCTTGGTGAATTTCAGCAGGGTGTCTCCGTGTTTTTTGAGTTGTAACTTCCCTTGATTCCCCGGCCTCCTCAACCTGCGGTGTCTCTTTTTTTGGATGCAGAGGAATTATCCAGCTAACCTTGGTGCCGCATCCTCCGCAGTAATTGAAGCCTGGATCAACCACGCTGCCGCATTGCTGGCATTTATACACAAAGCTCAGGTCGCAATAGCCGCAAAAGCGCTGCCCTAGATGGGCTATGTTATTACACCGGGGACATACAAATGTCTGCTGCATATAAATACGTGATGACAGCTATATTTACACGATTATACAACAGTAAAACTAAAAAATATATATAAAATCCCTTGACAAATTATGCCTGTTATGATGTAAATATAGCTGCAAAATAAATCGCAAGCAGTTTCTTTAAAAGGGTTGGGCTTGCGAATAAATTACAACATGCGCGATTAAATCTTTAATGGAGGGGTAAATAGAGATGCTGCCGATCAAGAACATACTGTGTCCGACCGATTTCAGCGAACCTTCTTTCGAGGCACTCAAAGCTGCTGATGAGCTTGCCGCCCATTTCTCTGCAACTTTACATATAATAAACACGGTACCGCTGGTCCCCATCGTTGAAGCTCCCATAGGGGTGGAGTCGGCCAGTTTTAACGTATCCTCGTATCAGCAGGAGCTCGAGGCGCAATCTGAAAGATCTATTAAAAGCCTTATAGAGCAGCGCATTACCAAGGGTGTCACTGTGGTCACCGAGGTACTTATCGGCAATGCTGCCGGTGAAATCACGCGTTATGCCGCCGAAAAAAATATTGACCTGATTGTGATTGCTACGCACGGTTTATCCGGCTGGCGGAGGTTTATATCCGGATCTGTTACCGAGCAGATTGTAAGGCAGGCCTCCTGCCCGGTATTAACTATACGGAAACCACACGTGAAATAGCAGGGCAATCCTTTTTACTCACCCGTGTTACAGAGCTACTATCGACGACCCAGCTCATGGTGTACCTGCACGTACCTGATGACATCTGCCCGGCACAGCATACCGACAAGTCTATCTTCAACTACTACGGGCAACTGGTTGACTCCATGTTCCGCCATCAGGTTAACTGCTACGCTCATGTTGTCATCCGGCTTCACCGTATATAACGGGCTACGCGTCATAGCCTGTGAAACCGGTGTCATCTGCCACGTATCCTGGGGTATTTTCCTCACATCAGTAAGCGTTATAATGCCCACCAGTCTGTTATCGTCAACCACGGGCGCCGTTCTCATACCTCTCTTGACATAGACTTCATTAACAAGCTTATCCACGGGCGCCACGGACTCAATAGTTTCAGGTCTATCGTTCATCACGTTGGCCACACGCACATTCAACCAGAGCGAGCGCAGCTCCAATTCGCGCCGCGCCGACTCTGCCGCGCCGTTAAGAAACCAGCCGATAAATACCAGCCAGATACCATTCATCAGATTGCCCGTGAGGGCCCAGAAAACGCCAAGGGCAATCATGAGCCATCCGAAGGCCTGGCCAACTGTGGAGGCGATGTTGGTAGCTTTCTGAAGATTGCCGGTAGCACCCCAAATAATAGAGCGTAAAACACGCCCGCCATCCAGCGGGAAACCCGGCAGTATATTAAACGCAGCCAGCAATATATTAATTGTGATCAAATAATCAACCGTCGCCTTAACCGGGCTCAGTGTAGTCAGCCCCAGCGTATCCACACCCCAGAAAATGGCAGCCAGTACCAGACTGGAAAGAGGACCTGCTATGGCCACCATGAACTCCAGTCCGGGGTCTTGTGGCTCACTCTCAAGATTGCTGATACCCCCCAGCAGAAACAGCGTGATGCTTTTAACGGGGAGGCCGCGTGATTTGGCTACCAGAGAGTGCGCCAGCTCGTGCAGCAGAACGGAAATAAACAACAGCAGCGCCGCTGCAACCGATGTTATCCAGTAGACCGCAATATCCCACCCCGGATACTCAACGGGAAAATACGCTACTGCCAGTGACCAGGTTATCAGAAAAAAAATGAATATCCAGGTGTAGTGAATCCTGATGTCGATTCCGGCTATACGCGCTATACGCAGAGAGCCTCTCATAATACGATATACTTCCTAACTTCCTATTGCTTTCACGAATACTTCTATGGCCCGGTGTACATCATCGGGCTTCTCAAGGCAAGCCAGATGCGTTGCCCCTTCAATGACCGTCATTTTACAGTCGGTCATATTTTTCACCAGATACTGCGAATATTTTACCGGTGTCATAGTGTCGTTATCGCCCACGATAGCCAGCGCAGGCACTTTGATGAGACTGACTTGATCCATAATATCGAATTTATCGCAGCAAAGAAAGTCGTTCAACTGTGCCGCGGGTCCCACAGCAGTTAGCTTCGGCAGTATTATCCAGCGTATGTTTTCATCGACAGTGGCGTAAAGCGGTACCACCAGCTCGTCCAACCAACCCTGAGTATCATTAAGCTTGCCCCTGGTGGCCTCCAAGAGGAGGGGCAGCACACGCAGGCGGGCCCCTGATCCCACAATTATTATACCCTTCAAGTCCTGTGGATATTTGAGCGCATAAGCCAGCACTATACCACCTCCCAGGGAGTGCCCTGCAAGCACGATATCCTTATATCTCTTTTCCCTGACATAGTCATGCAGCCAGTCGGCATATTCCTCAACGCTGATGCATAACTTACCTTGCGGATGGCCGGGAAGATCTACAGCATCCGCGTCCTTGAAATATTGTGTCTGAAGTTGCCACATGGCGCCGCAACCTCCGGAACCATGAACAAAAATAAGCTTCATATTTTTCACACCTGAATATTTGATTTTCAGAGGGGTTTCAACCGATGATCCCCATAATACCCTGACGCACCATTTTCACTGCAATAGCCGCCAGAAAGAGCCCCATGATCTTGGAAGCAGCCTTGACACCCGATTGTCCAAGGAATGTAACCAGCCTGGTTGCCTGCGCAAAAATCAGCCATGCAATCAGAAGATTAGTGATAAAGGCAATAATCACGATAATTATATTGTACAGGTCACTTAATATAAGTAATGTGGTTAGTACGGCCGGGCCTACAATGAGCGGTGTACCGATGGGTACTACGCCTATCATTTCGGCGCCTATGGAAGCCTGTGTTTCAAACATTTTACCCGTGATCATTTCCTTGGCGGCAAGGAGGAAGAGAAAAAGGCCACCCGCGATCATAAAGTCATTGGCTGTGATACCAAGAAAAACAAAAATTCCCTTGCCTATGGCAACAAAACCTAATCCCAGTCCGAGCGCGGTTATAAGCGCAAGCCGGATTACCCTGCGTCTTTCCTTTGCCTGCATATCCTGGGTCAGGGGCAGTAGAATGGGAACGACGCTTATTGCATCCATGGCCACAAAAATGGGTAAGAATGTCAGACCGAACTGCTGCAGTACCTTTATAAAATTTTCCATTTATGCTGCAAAGGGAAGTTGCGGCTGCTCGGGAACAATAGCTTTACTGGGAGGTTTAGTAATAGCCTTCGTCTGCTTTGCTTCCGTCTCCTCCAGACTTTCCTTTTCGACAAGTGCTATGGAGACCACGCGGTCGTCTTCATCAAGTCTTGAAAGCATGACACCCTGTGTGATCCTGCCTTTCACCGGAACGCCCTCGCGCCTTTTCTTTTTCTCGCCTTCGCCGACGCCTCTAACTTCTTTTTGAACATCAACGTTAATCCTCAACTGGATGCCCTTGGCAGTTGTAATAAACAACTCATATCCGGGCGGTACGAACTTGGCGGCAATTACTTTCCCGGTCTTAGCGTTCACACGGTGAGCCATTACCCCTTTTCCGCCCCTCCCGTGCAGAGGGAATTTATCCACCCTCGTCCGTTTTCCATAGCCATTTTCAGTCACAGTGATCAGGTCGCAACCTGTCCGAACCGTACCCATGCTGACCACTATATCGCCCTTGTTCAGGTTGATTCCCCTGACCCCACCGCTGGTACGAGATGCGTTGCGCAGCGGTTCTACAGCGAACTTCACGGCCTGCCCGTTACGGCTTACCAGCATTACCCTGTCAGACTGGCTCACTACGTCCACACCGATCAGTTCCTCTTCCTGTCTCAGCTTCATGGCTATCAGCCCGTTGCGCCGGACCTCCTGGAAATGATCCATGCAGGTCTTCTTCACGATACCTTTGGACGTGGCTAGCAACATGAAAAGCCCGGGGTCTGTTTTCTCTGGTACAAACATGGCGGTGACCTTTTCCTTAGCCTCAACCGGGATAAGGTTCACAATATTGATACCCTTGGTAGTCCTGGAAAGGTCTGCCTGTATCTCGTGGCATTTCATCTTGAACACACGGCCTCTGTTGGTGAAGAACAGCAGGTTGTCATGTGTATCCGCGGCCAGGGAGCTCATGACATCATCGCTTTCCCTGGTCACCATGCCTTTAACTCCCCTGCCACCGCGCAACTGCTTGCGGAAGACATCCGCGGGTATCCTCTTAATATAACCCTGCTCACTGAGGGTTACGATCACATCCTGGTGCGGGATAAGGTCCTGCACCTGGAATTGTCCTATTTCCTCACCGGATATAACGGTGCGGCGCGCGTCCCCATACTTGGTCTTAAGTTCCAGTATATCCTTTTGAATAAGCTTAAGCATTTCTGCCGGGTTAGCCAGCAAATCCTCAAGTTGATTTATGGTTTTCAGCGTGTCTTTGTATTCATCGATAATCTTTTTACGTTCAAGATTGGCCAGCCTGCGTAGCTGCATATCAAGGATAGCCTGAGCCTGCAACTGGGTGAGCGTGAATTCGGTCATCAGGTTGCCGCGCGCAGCTTCCGCAGTCTCAGATTCACGTATGGTTTTGATAACCGCATCCAGGTGATCCAGCGCGATTTTGAATCCTTCCAGTATATGCGCCCTTTCCTTGGCTTTCTGAACGTCATATTTCGTCCTGCGGGTAATTACTACCTGCCTGAATTCCACATAACACTGGAGAGCTTCTTTAAGGTTGATTACCTTCGGCTGGCCGTCAATCAGCGCGATCATATTAATGAAAAACGCTGTTTGCATAACGGTATTCTTGAAAAGGTTGTTCTGAACCTTGGCCGGATGAGCATCCTTTTTCAGCCCGATAACCACGCGCATTCCTTGCCTGTCGGACTCATCACGTACATCGCTCACTCCCTCCAATCGCTTATCGCGGGCCAGATCAGCTATTTTTCTAACCAGTTCAGCCTTATTGGTCTGGTAGGGCAATTCGGTGATTACCAACTGGGCTTTACCGCCCTTCGTATTTTCTTCTACTACCCTGGCGCGCAGCACCACCTTTCCCTGCCCCGTAGCATACGCATTTTTAATACCTTCCACGCCGCAAATAATGCCTGCCGTAGGAAAGTCAGGCCCTTTTACAAATTGCATCAGCTCATCTACGGTAGCCTCAGGATTATCAACCAAGTAGTTAATTGCATCGCATATCTCCATCAGGTTGTGGGGGGGTATATTGGTAGCCATACCAACTGCTATTCCGGAAGAACCATTCACCAGAAGATTGGGCAACCTTGCCGGTAATACAGAGGGTTCCTTAAGGCTGTCGTCAAAATTAGGCACAAAATCCACGGTATCCTTGTCGATATCAACCAGCATTTCCTCGGCGATCCTGGCAAGGCGTGCCTCTGTATACCTCATAGCTGCCGGCGGGTCGTCATCTACACTGCCGAAGTTACCCTGGCCGTCTACCAGCTTGTAACGCATGGAGAAATCCTGCGCCAGCCTTACCATGGCGTCATAAACTGAAGTGTCGCCATGGGGATGATATTTACCAAGCACTTCACCCACGATGCGGGCGCTCTTCTTATGAGGCGTGTTATACCTGAGGTTTAACTCGGACATAGCATAGAGGATACGGCGGTGTACCGGCTTCAAACCGTCGCGCACATCGGGCAGAGCCCTTGATACGATGACGCTCATGGCATAATCAAGGTAAGAGCGCTTCATTTCTTCTTCTATGCCAATCGGTTTTATCGAAATACCCAGTTCCATGCTTTACTCCTCGTCTCCGAAACGGTTGTGTGAATTTATGTCATCGGGAGCCGTGAATCCCTCAAATATGGAAAAACCCTCCGGTACAGTTTCAACATCCTCAGACTCGGCATATTCAATTTCTTCCAGGCCTTCTTCCTCGCCGGCGCTGTGCCGGAGCAGGCTGTCTTTAACATGAGCGGGGTAAGCTTCAGCTGTCTTAATAGGAAAGGAAAGTTTGCCTGCCTGGCTGGGATGTTGAAAAGTCTCGCGGATTATAACTTTAACTTTATCTCCGTCAAGGCTGACAATAGCCGAAATATACTGGTTTCCACCTTTAATAAGCTTCGCCAGCCGAAGCCCGTGCTCCGGCTCTACAACTCCCAAATACTCCTTCTTGTCATTTTCAGCAACGACATCCTGGTTTCTTACTTTGAGAAAAACCTGCTCACCCGGAGCCATACTGACCAGCACAGGCTGGGGAGCCAGTTCCTTTAAATTAACCACACCTGCTTTGCCCACTTCCGCAATGAAAGCATTGGGAGGTACCTTGCGGCGCTGCTCCTTCTTGGCTACATTGACCCCTTTGAGTAAGGCCAGCCGCTCCAGGTTCTTTCTGGCTATAATATTACTGGGTGACAGCTCCAGTGTCCTGCTATAAGCATCCCTGGCTTTCTTATAGTCCCCCAGTTCCATATGGGCACGGCCCAGCCTGTTATAGGCGTCAACGTCAGTCGGGAAAACCTCTATGATCCTCTCATTGGCAGCTACGGCTTCCTTCCAGCGGTTTTCCGTAGCCAGCTTGATGGCATCCTGGGCAATTTTGCGCCATATTCTGGCTTTTTCTTCGTCACGTTCCGGCATTCTGCTGATCCTTAGCTACTATCATAACAACTAATACGTTTTGTGCAAACATTCTATTTAATAATACTACCGAAGCAAAGGCAAATGTGTCATAAGGGCGCCCGGCTGTTCAACTTACTTTTATGCCAACCCACATATATCGATTTCATATCTGCAATTATACGTTCAAAATAAGTTCGCTTGTTTGACAACCCTTTTTGGCGGTGCTAAATTACCATGTAAACCCAATTTAGTCAACAAGAAGGTGTAATAATGAAAGAAAAAGTACAGGAAGTTCTTAACATCATCCGCCCCAGTCTTCAGGCAGACGGCGGCGATGTTGAATTAATTGATGTCAAAGACGGAATCGTGAGTGTTCGCTTGAAGGGGGCATGCGCCGGCTGTCCGATGTCAACAATGACGCTTAAAAAGGGTATTGAACGCTTCCTCAAAGAAAAACTTACCGACGTGAAGGAAGTCGTAGCCGTTTAGGATTAAATTTACCCCTTATCAAGTTCAAAAACCTTATGCAGGGCTTTAACTGCGTCCTTTATTTTATCTTCGGATATTATACAGGTGATGCGTATTTCTGAAGTCGTAATCAACTCTATGTTAATGCCCTGTTCAGAAAGAGTCTGAAACATCTTGGCCGCATAGCCGGGAGTATTTTGCATCCCGATGCCGATAATAGATACTTTACCCATCGCGGAGTTACTGAGGCATTCTTTAGCACCTATCTCATGGGCAACCGGTTTTACAATCTCCATAGCCTTTTTAAGATCTCCTCTGGATACGGTGAATGTAAGATCCGTAATGTTATTAGCGCTTGCATTCTGGACAATAGTATCCACACTAATGCCTTCTCTGGCCATCGGCAGGAATATCGCTGCCGCTATGCCCGGCCTATCAGGAACGCCGGCAATAGTTATCTTTGCCACATCCATATCATGTGCTATGCCTCTAACCTTATTTCTTGCTTCCATGTTGTCTCCTCCATGTATAATGGTGCCCGGCTTTTCTACATAGCTTGATGCTACTAGTATAGGCATGTTGAATACCTGGCCCAGTTCAACTGCGCGATGATGCATTACCTTTGCACCTGAGGTGGCCATCTCAAGCATCTCTTCATAACCTATCTCGCTGAGTTTATTTGCCTCCGGGACAATGCGCGGGTCGGCTGTATATACACCTTCGACATCAGTGTAAATTTCACAAATATTGGCCTTTAGACTGACAGCCAGTGCCACAGCCGTGGTGTCAGAGCCGCCTCTACCAAGCGTGGTTATATCTTTATCCTTGGTCATACCCTGGAATCCCGCCACGATGACAATATTACCCCTGTCCAATTCTTTTATAATGCGCCTGGGTTGGATACCTGTTATCCTCGCCCTGCTGAAACTGGCATCGGTAGAAATACCCGCTTGCGGCCCACTCAAGGCTATGGCTTTAAAGCCGCTGGCGTGCAGCGCCATGGCAAGCAGGGTACTTGATACTATTTCACCCGTAGAGAGGAGCAAATCCATCTCACGTGGTTCAGGGTTGGCATTGATTTTACTTGCCAGATCCAGGAGGTTATCCGTTGTATCCCCCATGGCCGATACCACCGCAACGACTTTCTCGCCTTTTGTGTATTTTTCGGCAATGCGACGTGCAACGTTTCTGATTTTATCGGCATCAGCCACTGAGCTTCCGCCATATTTTTGTACTACTATCGCCATATCTGCAACTACCTTATAATTTATTATAGAATATTGATTTCTAATTACTGCTCGATGAGCTTACGCATAATTTTATAACCCGGCTCTATAAACAAGCCTGTTTTGAGGGCTTCCGCTTCGGTAAATCGCCTGCTGCCATTGCTTATAACCGACTTGCCCCAGATCAGAAATGGTACCGGATCGCCGCAATGAGTTTTAAGCTGTATCGGGGTAGGATGATCAGGCATCACCAGTACTTTAATATCATCCTTTTTCCACGAACGTATCTTACCGATTACTTCTTTATCGATCAAGTCAATGGCCTTAATTTTGTCATCTGCAGAGCCTCGATGTCCCATCTCGTCAGGCGCTTCTATGTGCAGAACTACCAGATCGTTTCTCTCAAGTGCTTTGAGGGCGCCGCCAACCTGAGCTGCATAATCGTTATCCAGGCCATCTGTGACTCCGCTGATCTGTAATATCTCCATGTCCGCCATCTTGGCAAGACCGCGCAACAGGTCTACTCCCGATGTCAATGCAGCCTTTAAGCCATATTCCTGTTTAAACGGGGGCATTTCAGGTATCTGCCCGCTGGGCCAGAAAAGCCAGATAGTTGTTGCAGGTAATTTGACGTTCTTTTTCCTTTCCATATTTATCGGATGGTTAGCTAGAATCGGCTCTGACTGCTTCATCAGTTCTGTTAAATAAACCCCGCCTTTACCCTGCGGCAGGAATTGTGCCACAGGTTTATCCGTTATATCGTGTGGAGGGGTACATACAGCATTGAGTGTATCTACCCTGTTGATCAACTTACAAATATGACGATAATTCACGCCCGGGAAAAACCTGACCGTGTCTGATCCCAATTTTTGGTTTAAGGTTTCTATAATAGCGCCGGCTTCACCGGTGCTAATATGCCCTGCACTATAGCTCGCCATCGTACCATTGAGCACTGTCACCAGGTTGCAGCGGAACACAACCTCTCCGTTATCTACCGGTATACCCATGCTGCGGGCCTCGATGCCGCTTCTGCCCCGGTAATAGACGGTGGGGTCATATCCCATAACGGACATGCATGCGCAGGCACTGCTGGGCTCCATGCCCGAAGGAACAGTCAGCGTTGTGCCCATCAAGCTTTCGCGGGCCATAGCATCGAGATTTGGTGTATACGCCAGTTCCAGGCACGTTTTATTATCGCGTTCCCTTAATGGCCACCCTGATGCCCCATCCATTACAACTACGCAAAATTTCATAATAAATTAGTTTACAATTGTTGCCCCAAAAGTGAAAGCCGACTATAATTATCTACCTGCCCGGGGAGTAGCGCAGTTGGTTAGCGCGCAGCGTTCGGGACGCTGAGGCCGGAGGTTCGAGTCCTCTCTCCCCGACCAGTTTACCGCCCCACAGTCTTTGCTTCATCCCACAATGCATCCATCTCTGTTAGGGAAAGACTGCGCAGCTCCACACCCTTCTGCCTGCATGTCTCTTCCATATAATTAAATCGTTTAGAGAAACGCGTGTTTGCCTTCCTTAAAGCAGATTCGAGCTCGATATCCATGTGCCTGGCTATATTAGCCAGTGTAAATAAGATATCCCCGAACTCTTCCACTTTTTTCTCTTGATTATCAGCCATGCGCAGTTCCTCAACCTCCTCGGATAGCTTGTCAATAACATCTCCCAGTTTGTCCCAATCGAATCCCACAGAGGCTGCCCGCCGTTGAATGGACTGGCTGTAAGCCAGGGCCGGCAGGCTCTTCGGCACGCCTGATAGCAACGACTGGTTCTCCGGCTTTTCCTGTCCTTTAAGTTCCTGCCAGTTCAATGATGCTTCACATGCATCCACAGCTCTGGCTTTTCCAAAAACGTGTGGATGACGGTGAATTAGTTTGCCGTTTATCTGCCGGATAACATCCTCAAAGGTGAACTCGCCGCACTCTTCGGCTATCTGCGTATGCAGCATTATCTGCAACCATAAATCACCCAGTTCCTCACGGAGCATTGAAGGTGTGTTCTCTTCGATGGTCTCAAGAACCTCATAACATTCTTCAACAAGGTATTGTTTGAGGGAATCGTGCGTCTGTTTCCTGTCCCAGGGACAGCCATCCGGGCCGCGCAGCTTTTCTACTATACTTTTAAATGTATGGAATTGGCCAAGTTCCTTTTCGCTGAATTCCGCTTTTTTATTAACCATTATTTTTATTCCCTTATATTCAGGTTTTTCGATCCGCAACCATTATAAATAAATTAAGGCCAACCGGCACAGCACAGGTTGGCCCGTAATGGCAACAGTATCTTTAAGTTCTTTTCGATCTGTTTATTTTAATCCCGTCGCCCGCCGAAGACTATGAGCACGAAGTAGAGAAGTTGTGCCACAGCCTGGAGCATAGCCGCCACGTAGGTAAGCGCCGCTGCGGACAATACCGCGCTAGCCCCGTCATATTCCGGTCCTACGAGCAGGCCTGATTCCTTAATCATCTGCCGGGCACGATTGCTGGCATTGAATTCGACGGGAAGAGTCACCAGCGTAAATAATACGGCAGCCGCAAAGAGCAGAATGCCCGCCATCGCAATCAGGCTTCCAAAATCGGCAAAAGCTTTAGATAAACCCATGAGTAAAATGCCAATGAAAATCAAAATCCAGCCGAGTGTACTGCCAATATTAGCTGCGGGCACCAGCGCCGATCGAACTCCCATAAACGCATACTTCGTCTGATGCTGGACCGCATGTCCCACCTCGTGAAGCGCAATGCCAATTGCTGCCACAGAAGGCGTATTGGCTACTTCCGGCGATAACCTGAGCACCTTTTTGGTCGGATCGTAATGATCGGTCAATTTCCCCTGTACCGTTTCGACAGGTACATCAGCCAGCCCATTGGATTTTAGCATCTGGGAAGCAGCCTGCGCTCCCGTTATCTTTTTCTGGTTATAGACTTTGGAAAATTTACTATACGTGGATTTAACTTTGATTTGCGCATAGATCATAAATATCAGGGCAGGCGCCATGATAATGAGATAAAGTGGATCAAAGAACATCTTATATTAACTCCTGGATATTACTGTATACCTATTAAGTCTATTGGTGGAATAGCGTAAAGTCAAAGAACACTGCCCACGAAATCACGATGGCCTGCTAGGAATTCAACCGCTGTCATCTCGCGCTTTCCTTCAGGTTGGACACAAATAATCCCCAGCAAGCCTTCACCTGTACGAACGGCTATTCTCGCCGGTGCTGTGCGGGATAGCGCACTTACCTCACCGATTTGGCCTCCATTCTGAGAAGGAAGTGTAATAACCCTGGTAATTTTCAATCGCGTATCTTTCCAGGTTGTATAACATCCCGGCCATGGATGATAAGCCTTTACTTTACGCCATAGTTGAATAGCAGGTAATTTCCAGTCCAGTTCGCCATCTTCTTTGACTGCCATTTTTGTACAACTTGCTTTGCTTTCGTCCTGTATTTGCGGCACGACATTTCCCGATACCCAACCGGGAATAGTCTCGATAAGTAATTCCGCTCCCAATCCGGCCAACCTTTCAGACAAAATATCTGTCGTATCCTCCTCCAGCACCGGCATTTCTCTCTGGCTCAATATCGGACCGCTATCGACTTTCTTTTCAATTAACATTATGGTAACACCTGTAACGACATCTCCATTTATAATAGCTTCCGCAATCGGAGACGGCCCACGGTACCTGGGCAATAGAGACGGGTGGATATTTATACATTTATATTGCGGCACTGATAAAACAGCCTCAGGGAGTATCTGTCCATAAGCGGCGACGATTACAATATCCGGTTTCAGTGCAGCGAACATTGCTATTTCGCGATCATCTTTAAAGTTATCCGGCTGGATTACCTTCAAATCACGTGATACGGCATATCGTTTTACAGGGCAGGACATAACATGTTGACCGCGGCCCGTTTTCTTGTCCGGTTGAGTGTAAACTGCGATCACATTATACTGATTTGACACTAACGCTTCTAAAGAAGGGAGTGCAAATGTTGGCGATCCCATAAATACGGCTTTCATCGTATGCATACAAAAATTTAAAGTTTTTTTCCCATTATGTCAAAATAACCATTGACAGCCTAAAAGACCTGTATGGTAATCTATCTATTGTTGTTTCGGGGGGTGCACTGCGGATAATACCAGCAGGCTAAACCAATTGCAATAATTCCTTAACTTCATCAATACTTTGACGTTTTTTGTTCAGGGGATTTTTGTTCCTTTTACGGGGTATTTAGTCAAAAATAGGGGCTGAATTATTATACACATGCAAGCTGACAAGATATGGCAAGCCGCACTGGGTGAGTTGCAGTTACAGGTTAATAAAGCTAATTTTAATACCTGGCTTAAGGATACCAGAGGTGTAGATTATTCCGACAACATTTTTGTCGTTGCGGTACCGACCGAGTTCATTGCCGAGTGGTTGAAAAGCCGGCTGAATTCACTGGTGAGCAGGACACTTTCCACTATTGTCGGGCAGAATGTCGAAGTACAGTTTCAGGTACAGGCAGTCAAAAAGGAACCTGCGCATTCCATAAGCCGCACGATGCCGGACGGCGGAGTAAGTCTTAAAATTAGAGAACTCAACAGGCAAACCTTTCTTAATCCAAAATATACCTTTGGCAGTTTTATAGCCGGCGATTGCAACAGACTTCCTTATACGGCAGCCATTGAAATAGCCGATAATCCCGGTGGAGCCTTCAATCCTTTATATATTTACGGCGGTACGGGTACCGGTAAAACTCATTTACTTCATGCTATCGGACATGTGGCCAGGGCATCACAGCAAACAACGCTATATATGAGTTCCGAACAATTCACCAACGAATTTATAGCGGCCATACGCAATAAAAATGCAGAGGAATTCAGAAATAAGTTTAACGATATAGATATCTTCTTGCTGGACGATGTCCAGTTCCTCAGTGGAAAAACACAAACACAGGAATGTATTTTCCATATATTAAATGATTTTCTTGACGATAACAGACAGGTAGTGGTTACAGGTGACCGCCCGCCCAAAGATATTGAATCACTTCACATAAGGTTAAGATCAAGGCTCGAGGGTGGGCTGCTGGCTGACATTTATCCACCGAATCATAAGACACGGGTTGATATCCTTGAATTGAAATCTCAGCAAATGAGAGTTGCCTTTAATATCCAGGTCTTGAATTATATGGCTTCTCATTTTTATCGTAATGTGCGGGAACTTGAGGGAGCCTTAACACGATTGTCTACTTACGCCAGGTTAAATGGAATAGAGATCGACCTATCAGCAGCCAAGCAGGTACTATCTGATATGGTTTCTATTTCCAAGCAACAGAATAATTATCATTGTCCATCTGTAATAATTAATACCGTGGCAGATTATTTTGCCATCTCTCCTGAGGTTATCACGAGCAAGAAAAGGGATCTTAAAACCTCCAGGGCGCGTCATATAATTATGTACTTACTTCGCCAGCAAAACCATTGCACCCTGGCGGAGATCGGAAGATTGTTAGGCGGCAGGGATCATACAACTGTTATCCATGGTTGCGATAAAATCTCATCTGAAATAAGCGTTGATTCCCAATTAAGTAAAAGTGTAGAAGTCATCAGAGACTTATTAAAATCGAGCCAAAAAGCTCAAAATACTTAACCATGTGGATAAAATCCGCATTAGTGTGGATTGTTGTTCATTTTTGTGTAAAAGTCTTTTTAATTTCCCACTAGTCCCGTACGTTCTAGCTACATCATCCACATCGTTAACATACTTGTTATTAAGATGATTAATTAATATTCTATTATTAATAAAGTAATACTTATTATTAAATATGTTTGTCGATAAAGTTGAAATAACAGTACAGGCAGGGAATGGAGGTGGTGGACTTGCCAGCTTCAGGAGGGAGAAATATTTGCCGTTTGGTGGCCCTGATGGTGGCGATGGTGGAAAAGGTGGTGATGTTATTTTAATTGCGCGGAAAGACATAGTGGATTTGAGCTCCTTCAGAAACAAGACTAACTTTAAGGCTGTGAACGGGGAGATTGGAGGAAAACAAAAAATGCATGGCGCTCATGCAGCTGATCTTTGTATTGATGTACCCATAGGGACCTCTGTTTATATAAAGCAAGAAGAAAAAGAGATGATAATTGCGGATCTACGAAGGGATGGTCAGGATGTAGTAGCAGCCAGGGGAGGTAGAGGTGGCTTAGGCAACGTTCATTTTACAACTGCTACCAACCAGGCGCCTAAAACGGCTCAATCAGGAGAAAATAGAGAAAAATATCACCTCGTGCTTCGGTTTAAACTAATTGCGGATGTTTGTGTCCTGGGATGCCCGAATAGCGGCAAATCTTCACTTCTAGCGGCTCTGTCAAAAGCCCGGCCTGAAATCGCAGAATACCCGTTTACTACACGTGAACCGGTTTTGGGAGTAACTAAACAAAATCTGAAACAATATACATGGGTAGAGTTACCGGGATTGACGGAAAATGCGCACCAGGGTAAAGGTTTGGGTAACAAATTTTTATGTCATGCAGAGAAAGCAAGAGTAATTGTGTACCTGATTGACGGGCGAGATATGGATATGGAAAAATCCCTGGAAAACCTGGTGAGAGAAGTTACCTTATTTAATGCGGATATGTCCCGGAAAAAATGTGTAGTTGCTGTGAACAAAATCGATACTTGGGATACTAATGAACTACTGATAACCAATCCGGATAAGCTTCGTAGATTCGAATGGCCGGTTTTTCAAATCTCAGCAAAAGAAGGTCTTGGTTTAAGCGAACTTGTAACAGCTGTTCATAAATTGGTCGATGAAGAAAAAAATATACACAAAGAAGATCAGGAGAGACCTGAAGTAATTTTCAGGCCTAAGCCAAAGAAACCGCGGGGGTGATATGAAAGTCGGAATCATCGGTGGTTCATTTGATCCCATACACCTGGCACACCTAATCATAGCCGAGGAAGCCAGGGCTAAACTTGAGCTTAATTATGTGATATTTATTCCGGCGGGGAAACCATGGATGAAGTCGGATCATGAAATAGCAGGGGCAGATCATAGATCGAATATGGTAAAAACCGCTATTCAGTCTAATTCCAGCTTCAGACTTTGCACAATTGAAGTTGACAATCCCGGACCCTCTTATACTGTTGATACCCTCAAATGCTTAATTAAAGAGCTTGGAACAGAAACAAAGCTGTTTTTCCTGGTAGGGTGGGACAGCCTGGCTGAGATGCCTAAATGGAAAGCACCATATCGTATATCTAAGATGGCAACACTGGTGGCGTTTCCCAGGCCGGGCTTTGCTAAGCCTGATCTTTCCCAATTGGAATTATCAATGCCGGAGATTTCAAGCCGCATTTTAATGTTGAACGAGCCCTATATTGGAATCAGTTCCACAGCAATCCGTGCAAAGGTTTCCTTGGGTAAATCTATTCGCTATCTGGTGCCTTCAGAGGTTGAAGAATATATTAATAACAACAAGCTTTACGCACAGAGCTAATTGGTTAACGTCAAATTCAGCCTATTATTAGCGGTGCTTTATTAAGCGGTTTTCTGAAAAGATCGAACCTGGTTTCTTCCCGCTTTTTTAGCGTCATAAAGCGCCGAATCCGCTGCTTTCAAAAGGGAACCGCGGGTCAGGGCATCCAGGGGGTAGTTTGCCACTCCAATACTTATCGTTACTTTGCCGCCAGGCTGGCTTTCTTTCTCTCCTTCAAATGGTTCATGCTCTATGATTTCTTTAAGCCGGTTTGCCGTAGCTATAGCAATTTCCTTGTCAGTATCTGTCAACAGTACAGAAAATTCCTCACCGCCATAACGGTATAGTGTATCTCCGGCCCTGATCCTGGAAGATAATGTAGATACGAGCTTCTGCAGCAGTTTGTCTCCCTTGGGATGACCATGGAAATCGTTGTAATTCTTAAAATGGTCTATATCCAGCATCAACAGGGAGAGCGGATGATTCGAAATTTGGGAGACTGCCACCCCGGCGGCAATATCAACATCGAATTTCCTGCGGTTGAGGCACCCGGTTAGACTATCTCTGATAGAAATATCCAGAATCCTTGAATAGAGAAAAGAGCGCCGGATTGTTATAGCAATTTCACAGGCAAGTAGATTGGTAAATTCGAAATCTTCGTCAGTAAACGCTCCTTTTTTGACCGAATCGAGATATATGATTCCACATACTTCACCGCTAATATTAATGGGGGCGCATATCAACGAATTCATAGCGCAACCGTGGGGCACGCACGTTGCTGCCTCGCTGTTGAGCACGTCTCCCGTAAAAATTGCTTGCCTGGTATCCATTATATATTTGATTGCCGGCATATCACGGCTCAACTCCAGGTTTCCAAAAGCATCGGAGAAACCTTTTTCAGCCAGCATTTTTACGTTTTTCCCATTAACCTACAAAATGGCACACGCATCACAGCCTATAATATTAATCAACTCTCTCACGCATATACGGCATATCTCGTTAAGTTCCAGATTGGATCCAATGCTATGGTGTATTTTAATCATAGCCTTGAGCCGCTCTAATTCCTTATCCGTATTCTGAATCATCCTACTCCATCCTTATATCTAATACTATAGCAGCGTTTTATGTAAGCTAATATATGTGTTACCCGAGCCATTATCAAAGGACAATCAAAGAAATTTCATCCGATAGGGCAAGCCAGCTGAATTTCATTGAATAAATACTGGGCGGGCTATTTTCCTGGAAAAGAATGAACTGCTGCGAAAGGCTATTGAAAATCTGGGCTTAAGGTGGAGTCCAATGGTAAATTACGATAGAACATTAGAAACCTAGCAAATGCTAAATATCCAGGTTCTTTACACTGCGTGCATGGGCCTGGATAAATGATTTGCGAGGTGGCACGTCGCTGCCCATGAGTATGTGGAATATCTCGTCGGCTTTTATAGCGTCATCAACATGAACTTTAAGCAGCGTCCGTGTGGCAGGGTTCATGGTAGTTTCCCAGAGTTGTTCCGGGCTCATCTCACCCAGGCCTTTATATCGCTGGGTGTCTACTTTGCTACTCTTTAAGGTGGATAGTTTAGCGTCTTTTTCAGCGTCCGAGTAAACCCAGTATTGCTGCTTGCCCGCCTGTAATTTGTACAGCGGAGGCTGGGCGATGAACAGATGCCCCTGCTGGATCAGGTCAGACATATTACGGTAGAAGAAGGTAAGCAGCAAGGTCCTGATATGTGCGCCGTCTACATCGGCATCAGTCATAATAATGATCTGATGGTAGCGGAGCTTTGCCAGCTCGAAAGCTTCACCTATACCCGTGCCCAGCGCGGTAATCAGCGCACGTATCTCCTCATGATCGAATATTTTGTCCTTGGCCGCTTTCTCTACGTTCAGGATCTTTCCTTTAAGTGGGAGAATGGCCTGGAAGCGGCGGTCGCGTCCCTGCTTGGCAGAACCACCTGCCGAATCACCTTCCACAATGTATAGCTCACATTCTTCAGGGTTATTACCTGAGCAGTCAGCCAGTTTGCCCGGGAGGGTGCAGAACTCAAGGCTGCTCTTCTTTAGTATCAGATCTCGTGCCTTGCGCGCGGCTTCCCTGGCTTTGGCGGCAAGGAGGCATTTGTCGATGATAGATTTACCTTCTTCAGGATGTTTTTCCAAATATTCGGTGAGGCCGTCACTGGTAACAGATTCCACCTGGCCTTTAACTTCAGGATTACCCAGCTTGGCCTTGGTCTGTCCTTCAAACTGCGGTTGACCAACCTTGACACTGATTACAGCGGTCAGACCGTCGCGTATATCCTCGCCCGACAGGTTGGCGTCGCCTTCTTTGAGGAATTTATTTTTTCGCGCATAGTCGTTTAGCACGCGGGTGAGGGCTGCGCGGAAACCGGTCAGGTGGCTGCCGCCATCAATTGTATTCACGCAGTTAGCAAAGGAGGTTACGTTCTCAGAATAGCCGTCGTTATACTGGATGGCCACTTCCACTGCTGTACTGTTGACTTTGCCGCTAAGATAAATAGATTTATCCAGGACCTGCCTGTTTTTATTAATGCGGCGTACCAGGCTGGCGATACCGCCTTCGAAGTAAAAAGCAGCCTCATCATCGGCTCTCTCGTCTTTAATAGATATTTCCAGGCCTTTATTAAGGAATGCCAGCTCCCTCAAACGCTGTGAAAGCGTTTGAAAATCGTAATTTATCTCGCCGAATATCTCGGTGTCAGCCATGAAGGTGACGGTGGTCCCCGTTTCATCGGCCTTACCCACTGCCTTGACATCAGCCTGCTGGACACCGATCTTATAATCCTGCCGCCAGATCTTGCCGTCGCGTTTCACCTCGGCCCGCAGCCATGACGAAAGGGCGCTCACTACGGAGGCGCCTACACCGTGCAAACCACTGGAAACGCTGTAGGCCCCGCTGCCGAACTTACCACCGGCATGAAGGGTTGTCATCACCACTTCGAGTGCGGAGACGCCTTTTTCAGGGTGAATATCAACCGGTATACCGCGTATCTATAACTGTGACAGAGTTATCCGGCTTAATAATCACCTGGACCCGGTCGCAGAATCCGGCCATGGCCTCGTCAACGCTGTTATACACGATTTCATAAACGAGGTGATGAAGTCCCGTCTTATCGGTGCTGCCGATATACATGCCGGGCCGCATGCGTACAGCTTCAAGACCGTCCAGGACGCGGATATCCTGAGCATTGTATTCTCCGTGATTGGAATTGTTATTAGGTTCTGGAGTCATGTTTTATGAATCTTGATGAATCGAGTTGGTTTTACCCGCAATCTGTCGGGTTTCAGCGATTAGCATCACAATATATTGTGTCTGCTTAACCGGAAAATACCAGGAATTGCATTTTCGTGCATTAGTATAGCACATTTTTACCTAAATTGCATCAGGAACGGGCACCCTTTTTAGCTTCCTCAATCCCCTTTTTAGCAAGCGTATCTGCCCTCTCGTTCAATTCATCGCCGGAGTGACCCGCTACTTTTCTGAAATCAACTTTTTGGGATGCGGTAAGGTTGAGCAGCCTTTCCCAGAGGTCCCGGTTTTCCACAGGCTGCTTCCTGGCGTTCCTCCAGCCATTTTTCTGCCAGTTCAGATACCATTTCTTGTGTATGCAGTTAAAAAGGTAGGCGCTGTCGGTGTAGACCGTTATCTCATGGTCCCCTGGTTTGAGTTGCTCCAACGCTTTTATGCAGGCAGTAAGTTCCATTCTCTGGTTGCTGGTGTTGATCTCGCCGCCGTAAATTTCCTTTACGCTATCTTTATATCTCAGAATTGCTCCCCAGCCGCCGATATTTTTCTGGAACTGGTTTCCTGAGCAGGCGCCGTCACAATATATAATGATTTTAGCTTTCTCCGGTCATATGTCAATTATACGGCATTTTCGCGCAGGTGATTCCCCCTGTTATTCTTGCCTGTCGCATATAATGGATGATAGAATTGCCCAAAATTCAAGGCGCAGGCAGAAGCCAGGGCGGATTACCTTGATTTAAACATGGGTCCGGCCAGGAAAGATCCTGAGGAAGTTGGGGCCTGGCTGGTGCGGACTGTCCAGGATGTCACGGATCTTGCTATATCGCTGGATACCATGAATCCTGTAGCCATGGAAGCCGGCCTGAAGTTATGTAAGAAAAGGCCGCTGCTTAACTCGGCCTCGGGAAAAGCAGATAGCAAAGCCGGTATGATGCAACTGGCACTTAAGTATAATACGCAAGTTATTATCTCTGTAATAACCGACCAGGGATGCCCGCCTGACGTGGATTCGCGGGTTGAAAGCATTATGGACACAGTGGCTTATGCTAACGAGCTGGGTATTAAGAACGAGGATATCTGGGTGGATCCCATCATCCTGCCTGTGAGCGCAGACCAGAAGCAGGTACGCGAAGCCCTGGAATTCATTAAAATTTTAGCTGACCTGCTGCCCGGCGTTAAGTCGGTTGTAGGTTTGTCCAATGTATCAAACGGCACCCCGGCTCCATTGCGCGGCATATTGAACCGTACCTATATGCTGATGCTGGAGAAGAACGGACTGTACTCTGCCATCGCCGATGTCCTTGACCCGGAGCTTATCGAACTGAATAAAGGTGGGATGCCAGGGATAAGGGGGTTAGTTAATAAGATAATGGAAGGTAAATCCGTAAACATAGGCGATTTAGATGAGCTGGATCGTAATTATGTAAACACAGCGCGAGTTCTCCTGGGAGAGACACTGTATTCCCATGCCTGGCTTGAATCCTGAAAAAAGAGGTATTTGATGGAGTATAAGGCGCCCCTGGAAACATATTCAGGCCGTGTTAAAGAAGTAGTAATAGGCAAGCGTGATAAAGCCGTTAAAATAGGTGGTGAAAATATCCTGCCTCTTCATTATTTCGAAGGAAATGCCGCTAACAAACCTAAGGTTGCCCTGGAAATTGATGATAGCGGTGCTGTGGGATGGCCGGAGTGGGTGCGGGAACCGTATAAAGACGTAGTTTCTGACCCTGTCAGATGGGCAAAAAGATGCCTTGACCTGGGAGCCGACCTCATCTGTCTGCGGCTGGAGAGCACTGATCCCCAGGGAGCTAACACTTCTGCAGAAGAGGCAGCGGCGCTGGTGAAAAAGGTGGTGGCAGAGGTAGAAACGGCGCTGATTGTTTATGGGTGTGGTGACGACAAAAAGGATGCAGAGGTATTATCCAGGGTGGCTGAAGTATGCCGGGATGAGAACCTGCTCTTGGGCCCTGCTGTGAAGGAAAATTATGAACCCTTGGGCAGGGCGGTTGCCGATAACGGCCATTGCATCATCGCTCAAACCCCTATTGACATTAATCTGGAAAAAGAGCTCAACGTCAAGCTGCTCAAGCAGCTGCCGCCGGAGAGAATCGTGATTGATCCGCTCAGCTCTGCCCTCGGCTACGGTATGGAGTATAGCTTCACCATCATGGAGCGCACCAAACAGATAGGAGTTATTCACGGTGACTTTGCCATGCAAATGCCCATCATAGCAGATCTGGGTGGCGAGTGCTGGAAAACCAGCCAGGCAAAAGCCAGCCGGGAGCAGGGGATTCTGTGGGAAGGTATTACAGCAATGAGTTTACTGTTGGCGGGAGCTAATTTACTCGTACTGCGCCACCCGGACAATTGCAGGATGATAAAAGAAGCCATCGACGGCAAATTATAGGAGGCTGAAAGTGGCGAAAAATGAGAGGTTGAAAACCAAAGCCCTGAATATAATCAAGGCTGAGGACGCCTGGGAGCCTGTAGGACATACACCTTTACCCGAAATCCCTGATTTAAGGAATTGGGACAGGCGTCTGCTTGAAACATGGAAACCCCTTTACGTTCCGGTATCAGATAAATGCAACTTGTGTACCTGCGGAGAGTGCAACCTTGCAGAAGGCAGGAAAGGCGCCTGCGGAATGGATTCCGGCACATTCCAGGCAAGACTTACGCTTCAGGCTTGCTGTGCCGGGATGGCTAACGTCATTAGGCGGGCCAGGAAAATTATTGAATATCTGGTGGAAAAGAAGGGAGCGGAATTTAAGCTGGAACTCGGTGATAAAGTTGGCATTGAAGCACCTCATACAAGGACAGTGATCGGCCTGAAGCCGGCAATATTGGCAGATCTACAGGAGGTGCTTGTTTATTTAGAAGGGCAGCTTGCTTCGTTACTCTCGGCCGCTAATAGCGGAGCTGAGCTGTCGAATCTGGATTTTGAATCCAAAGCCCTGCATGCTTCCATGCTCAGCCATGTTGCCATGGAATGCGCCGACATAGCCCAGATAGCAGGCTTTGGCCTTCCTGCATCCAAAGCTGATACTCATATGGTTGATGTCGGCATCGGTTCGCTTGACCCCGCCAAACCGATCATTCTCATTATAGGTAGCGACACCGTTTCGGCCGTCTGTTTGGCAAATTACACGAAGAGCAATCATCTTGAAGAACAGGTCCAGTTAGTATGTGTCGGCCCCGTAGCCCATGAACTTGCCCGCTACTATCCCCATGTTAAGATCCTGGGGACGGTATCGCAGTTGCCCGACTTCTTAAGCAGTAAAATGGCGGATGCCATCGTTTGCGGAGGCGGCAGTCAGCTTACAAATCCGGCAGTAGAAGCTGCTGCAGCCGGGTCAGCTTTTATAGCTACTGACGCAACGGCCTGCTACGGGCTGAATGACATGACAACCAGTGCAATAGACAGCATAGAGGATGTGCTGGTATCAGGTAAGGGAGCCATGGTGCTTGACCCGGAAAAAACGGCGGAAGCCGCTGTAAAAGCCGCACAGAAGGTTTTCGCCGCGCGCAAAGAAAAGAAGCCTGGCTCCGGACCTGCCGCCGGAAGGATGCGCGTAGGCCGTGGACCCATTACGGATACTGAGATCAGGAAGGTAGGGGCGCCGCTGGTGCTGGGCACTATCCCGGGGGTGATCGCTATCGTCGGTAGCTCGAATTACCCGGGTTCGCCTGATGACATAGCCGAGATAGCCGAGGAATTTGCCAGGCGCAAATATATTGTTGTACTTGCAGGAGATTCGGCAATCGCGGTGGCCATGAAAAAGGACGCCGAAGGCAAATCCATATATGAGAAATATCCGCCCGATTTCGATGCTGGTGGTGTAGTCAATATCGGCTCGGGAATTGCAGCGGCGCATATATCGGGTGCAGCCATAAAGATTGCCAGCATATTCGCCACTTTGCCGCTGAGGGCAAACTATGAAGTGGTAGCCGATTATATACTAAATCGTGTCGGGGCAGTTGGGCTTGCCTGGGGAGCCTGCGGTGAAGAGGAACTGGCCCTGGCGACGGGATGCAATCGCCTGGGGATCCCGGTAATCGTCGGCCCACGCAGCATAAAATACGGCAGATTGTATATCAGCGGGCAGGAAAAAACTGATTGGAGCGTCATGGACGGCCGTGAAAAGAAGCTGGTCGATACGGGAGAACCATCTCCGGAGCACCTGCTCAATCTTCTGGACGAAAAGGGCAAGGTGATGGTTGCGCTGGCCAAGCTTTGTATCAGGAAGAACGATACACCACAGGGACGGGCAACCAAATTGACTCACTACATCGGCGGTCTTAACAAGCAATATTTCGGCAAGTTGCCTGACGACGTGCACCTGTTTGTCAGACGTGCCTCGGACATTCCCATCTTTTTCAAAAAGGAGATACAGGCTAAGCTCAGCGAAACAGGCTGGCAGGAAAAACCGGTGCTCTCATTGCCCACATTGATCGGCACCTATCCCTCAGAAGTGTCGTTGGATGAGGTCGTCCATTGATATATAAATCTTGCGCTATAATTACTGAAAACAACAAACATACAATAAAACGACCACAGGACATAAAATCTGAACGACGGGGGACAGAATGACGGAAGGAGTTTTCCCGGTTGATATAGGGCCCCAGTACGAGGGCGAGGTTATCAGAAAAACGGACATGCGCATTGAGTTCGGTGGCCCCAATGTGCGCAGCAAGTTCGAACTGGTAGCCATTAAAGAACCCGCCGAAATTGTCCACGAAAAAGTGGAGGTCGTTGGTCCTGATATCGCTGAATTTCCGGAGGAAAGCAGCCAGCCTATAGCTCTTCTGGTTGAAATTGGCGGCTCACGCCTGGAAAAAGACATTGAACCTGTGCTGGAACGGAGGCTGCACCTTTATCTGAATTATATTGAGGGTGTATATCATATGAACCAGCGGCAGGATATCTGGATACGCCTGCGCAAGGACTCTTTCAACAAAGGTTTGAATTCACTGAAAATACTCGGCGACATGCTCATATTTTTGTATAGCTCGGAAATAGATATCATAGAAAAGATACAGGTTACATTTATCACAGATGGCTCGAAGGTAGAAGAGCTGCTGCCGCGTGCCATGCAGGTCTACGGCGCCCGCGATGAGAAAGCGCGAGGCTTGCGTGAGGCTGATGTTGAGGAGTTCTACAGTTGCGCGCTGTGCCAGAGTTTCGCTCCCACACATATCTGTTGCATTACACCGGAGCGTATTGCAAACTGCGGCGCCATTAACTGGTTTGATGGTAAAGCGGCCTACCAGCTCGACCCGGAGGGACCCATTCAGGCTGTTAAAAAGGGTGAAATTCTCGATGCGGTTCGCGGCGAGTATACCGGCGCTAATCAACTGGCTCTGGAGAAGTCTATGGGAGCTTACAACAAGGTCTATTTGCACAGCGCCTTCGCTTACCCGCATACCTCCTGCGGTTGTTTCCAGGCAATTTGCTTCTATATTCCTGAGGTTGATGCCTTCGGCATCGTGCACCGGGATTTCGAAGGAGATACCGTCATCGGCGCCCCTTTTACTACCCTGGCCGGCGATACCAGCGGCGGACGGCAGGTGGAGGGCTTCCTGGGCATAGCGTTGGAATACCTTCGCTCTCCCAGCTTTCTCAAAGCCGACGGCGGCTGGTACAGGATTGTCTGGATGCCGCAGATTATCAAAGAACTTTTCCGCGATGCCTGTCCCATGGATTTGTACGATAAGATTGCCACTGAAAATGACGTCCATAATGTTGAGGAGCTTGTGGAATTCCTCGACCGTGTAGAGCACCCCTGGGTCAAAGGCGAGATAAAGCTTCCTGTTTAAAGGAGAGAAAATTGGCTATCAAAGGCACTGATATCGTCAAGAAACTGCCGGAAGGCGGCAAGAAAAACTGCAAAGAATGCGGATTACCCACTTGCTTTGCCTTTGCCATGAAGCTGGCCTCGGGCGGCATTGTACTGGATAAATGCCCCTATATTGACCCTGCTGTTAAACTCGAGCTCGAGGATGCGCTGTCTCCACCTATAAAGCCGGTGACCGTTGGAACCGGCAGTGACGCTGTGCTGGTGGGAGATGAGCAGGTGCTTTACAGGCATGAAAAGACGTTTGTTCACCAGCCTGCTATAGCTTTCATGATCTCTGATGACGAACCTGAATCGGCAATAGAAGAAAAAACCAGAAAGCTCACAGAGCTGAAATTCAGCTGGGTGGGTAAAACCTTGAAGGCGGATATGCTCGCCTTACAATACAGTTCAGGCGATCCTGCTAAGTACCAGGCACTGGTAAAAAGGGTATCCGGTTCAGTTGATTGTCCACTGATGTTGATTTCGGAGAATACCGATGCCTTGCTGGCCGCCCACGCTATCTGCGCTGAAAAGAAACCACTGCTTTACCCTGTCACCACGGACAATATTGAAAAAATTATTTCTGCGATCAAATTGACACCATCGCCAGCTGCCTTAAAAGCTGCAACGGTGGAAGATCTGGTACCTCTGGTTAACCATCTTAAAGAAGCCGGCATTGAGGATATTTTCCTTGCACCGGATTCGGGAGATCTTAAATCGGCTATACGTGACGAAACTCTTATCAGGCGTGCTGCCCTCAAGCAGAACTTCCGTCCACTCGGGTACCCTACAGTTGCCTTCCCGTGTTTCATGACCAGGGATAAAGCGCGCGAAATGCTGTTGGCTGCCATGTTCATAATCAAGTACGCGGGAATCATCGTGATTTCTCACATTGATGAACATTCTCTATTACCGCTCCTTGTGCAAAGGCTGAACATTTATACCGATCCGCGCATTCCCATGTCTATGGAGGAGAAGGTTTATCCCATCAATAACCCGGATGCTTCTTCTCCCGTTTTGATTACAACCAACTGGGCGCTGACCTATTTTATCGTTGCCTCAGAGATAGAAAGCAGCAAGGTTCCCTCCTGGCTCTGTGTGAAGGAAGCAGGCGGACTGGGCGTGCTCACAGCGTGGGCGGCAGGTAAGTTCAGCGGCGACAGCATCGCTCCTTTCATCAGGAAATCCAATATCGAGCAGCAGGTCAACCACAGGCGGCTCATCATACCGGGCAAGGTCGCCCGTATCCGCCACGAATTGACGGAGGCCCTACCTGATTGGGAGATAATTGTGGGACCCCGCGAAGCCAATGAAATTCCCTCCTATTTGCCCGATCTTGTAAAAAGCTGGAAGAGCTGAGCCTAAAACTCCTCAATCTGGAAGGTAAATCCTGGGCAGCCGTAAAATTGCAAACTCATATCAATTTCAGTCAATTGAATTTGGAACTTGCTGGGCATTAAGGACTAATATTTATTTTTCTCGCTTCATACTCTGTAATAGCATAAAATAATAACGATAATCATGAAGAGACAAATGCCAGTGGTGATCTTATGCACTGAGGATGAAATTTGACCGATAAAAATAAAACCATTTCACATATCCTCACAGAAGAACGCCGGCATCCGCGTCACCTGGTAGACATCCTGCAGGACATACAGGCCGGGGAGGGTTATCTGTCTAAGGATGAAATGCTAAAGGTGGCAGAGTTCCTTGGCCTGCCGGCAAGCGCAGTCTGGGGTGTGGCGACCTTTTATAACCAGTTCCGTTTTGCCCCCCTGGGCAGGCACCCTGCCAGGGTTTGTATGGGCACTGCCTGTCACCTTGCAGGCGGTCAACTTGTGCTGGAGGCTATGGCCCGTGAGCTCGAGATCGATATTGGAAGCACCAGTGAAGATCAAGAATTCAGTTTGGAAAGAGTGGCATGTATCGGCTGCTGCGCCCTGGCCCCGGTGTTCACTATCGGAGCAGATGTCTTCCCCAGAATGACGCCGCCAAAGGTCGAGGAAGTCCTGGTGGCGATTAAACCTGCTGGCGCCAGGAAAAATAAGGCAAACCGGAAATAGAGATGACCTTCAATGAAGTATACCGGCAGGCACGGGCACGATGGGAATCACAATATAACGGCGAAATTCCTCATGTTTTAGTGGGTACAGCTACCTGCGGCCGCGCCGCCGGGTCAATGGCCGTCCTGGAGGCTTTTAGGCGCGAAATTGAAGGACAAAATGCCCGGGCGCGCGTCTCGGAAGTAGGGTGTATGGGACTGTGTTCTTACGAGCCGCTGGTTATAATCATAAAACCCGGCGACTTCTCCGTTTGCTATCATCACGTAACTCCCCAGGTTGTGCCTCAAATGGTACAGGGATATTTACTTGGCGATGATCCCTGCCTGGAACTTGCCCTGGGTACAGTGGCAGGTGGTGACGGCGAAGCTGTTTATATACCCGAACTTGAGCGTTTTACTCATGAGACACGGTTGCTGCTCAGTAACTGCGGCTACAACTCGCCGTTGGAAATCGACCATTATATCGCCTGCAACGGATACAGGGGATTGATTAAAGCGCTGAAAGTGAAACCGGTGGATATCATCAAGATAATTGATAGATCGGGACTGCGTGGCAGGGGAGGGGCGGGTTATCCCACGGCCGCCAAGTGGCAACAATGCCGAAAAGCTAAAGGGAAGCACAAGTATATTATCTGCAACGCTGATGAAGGCGACCCGGGCGCCTTCATGGACAGGGTGCTGCTGGAAAGCAATCCGCAGGCTGTTCTGGAGGGTATGGTGATAGCGGCATATACTATCGGAGCCCATAAAGGTTTTATTTATATCAGGGAAGAGTATCCGCTGGCCATAGAAAGGCTTAAGACAGCGCTTTCACAGGCTGAGGAAAAAGGATTGCTGGGCAAAAATATACTTGATAGCGGCTTTGGCTTCAGCATTGAAATAGTCAGGGGCGCAGGGGCTTTCGTATCCGGTGAGGAGACGGCCATGATAGCTGCCATTGAGGGCAGGCGCTCATGGCCGGAATATCGTCCCCCTTACCCCACGGAATCCGGCCTATGGGGCAGGCCTACTCTGGTGAATAACGTTAAAACCCTGGCTTATATTCCACTGATAATTGAACATGGTGATAGCTGGTTTGCCGGTATGGGAACCAAGCAAAGTTCTGGCACAGCGCTTTTCGCTCTTGCCGGCAAGCTTAACAACACTGGGTTGGCGGAAGTGCCTATGGGTACAACGCTGGAAACCATGGTTTACCGCATCGGAGGAGGCATCCGGGGCGGCAAGAAGTTCAAAGGTGTACAGATCGGAGGCCCCTCCGGCAGCTGCCTGCCGGAAAGTTTGCTGAACACTCCCATAGACTTCGACTCATTGAAAGAGGCGGGCGGCATCATGGGTTCGGGCGGCATCATTGTGATGGACGAGGACAACTGTATGGTGGACACCGCGAAATTCTTCATAGATTTCAGCCAGAGGGAGTCCTGTGGCAAATGCACACACTGCCGCATTGGCACCTGGCAGATGCTCGATATTCTGGAAAATACCACCAGGGGAAAAGCCTCGCCGGCCGATCTTGATTTGCTTAAAGAGCTGGCCGAAGATATTAAATCCGGTTCTCTCTGCGGCCTGGGGAAGACGGCGCCTAACCCGGTTCTCACCACGCTGCGTTACTTTGGTGAGGAGTATACAGCCCATGTACTGGAAAAACGCTGTCCGGCACGAGTTTGTAAGGAGCTTACCGCGTATTATATTCTGCCCGAGAAATGTGAACGCGGTTGCGACCACTGCGTGCTGGCCTGTCCGGTTGAGGCCATTTTCAGCGATGATAAAGGCCTTAAGGTTGTAGATCAGTCGAAGTGCACCAAGTGCGGCAGTTGCGAGCTTGTCTGCCCGGTGGAGTATAATGCTGTGATAAGATTATCGCCGGTCAGCCTGGTTCCGCAAGACCGCAGATTAAGGCCAGAAACACCTTCGAAGGAGCTATAATACCATGTCAGTCACCATCGCAGTAGCAGGTAAGGGGGGTGTGGGAAAAACAGCTATATCTGCCATACTCGTCGATTTTTTGTCCGGCAAGGGGACTGTGCTTGCGGTGGATGCTGACCCCAGCACTAACCTCAATGAAGCGCTGGGTATCGATCTTGTCAGCACAGTTGGCAAGACAAGAGAGAAAATGACCGACGAGATAAAAGGCGGACGGCTCACCATGGCTGCCTCCAAACAGGAGATACTGGATGCCAGGATTCACGAATCGCTGGTAGAGACGCCGCGGTTTGACCTGCTGGCCATGGGACGGCCGGAAGGCCCGGGCTGTTACTGCGCAGCCAACCACATGATACGCTTCTCTATAGACAAGCTGGCTAAAAGCTATGATTATATTGTCATGGACTGCGAGGCCGGGCTGGAGCACATCAGCCGCCAGACAACGAAGGATATCGACTTTCTGCTGGCGGTCACCGACCCTACGATGCGGGGTTTAAACACCGCCATCCGGCTGCAAAAGCTCGCCGGGGAAATGCGCACCAATATCAAGGTCGGCGTGCTGCTGGTTGTTAACAGACTCAGGAACGGACTGCCACCTGAAATTAAAGAAGCGGTTGCAAAGTCGGAGCTGGGGCTCTTTGCTACCATCCCGGAGGATCCTTATATTTCCGACCTGGATATTAAGGGCAAGCCGCTCATCACACTTCCTCTTGATTCGCCGTTCCGCCGGGCTGTTCAGGAAATCCTGTTCAGACTGAAGATAAAATAAAAACACATTGACATTAAGTTACGAAATCTTTGCAGACTGTGGAAATATGAGTACGAAACAAAGCAAGCTGATCGGCCTGGCCGATATAGAAGGTAAAGTGAGCCCGCACGCCGCGCAGGTCAGGGGAGCGCTCAAAATGAGGGCGGCTGCCTTAAGTTATGTGGAGGATGTTGGGGCGCTTGCAGCGTGCCTGGGCGGAAAGATTGAGAGCCCGGGCCTGGGGGAGGACTGGTCGGTTAGCAAAGAAGTGTTCCCGGGAGTTGTCATCTTGTTCGCCTTTAATAAAGCTGATGAAGAGTTCCCTGCGCGGGTGCGAGCTTTTTATAGCGGCGAAAAAGTTAAGGCAATCAAAGGTGATGAACTGGCTACGATAACCATTTCCTGCGCCAACCAGCTTTTACGCTACGTAAGGGAAAGCAACCCCGGTACAAGACTGCCGGAAGTATGCTACAAAGTATGAAGGAGGCCGCTCAAGCCTATGAACGATGAACTGAAGAAATTTATTGATGAGAAATTCAACATACCACCCATTGAGGGTGAAGATAAGGTCTGCTCCCTGGAAGAAGCTATCAGAAAAAATGTGCGTGAGGGCATGTCCATCCACTTCGCGGGTAAGGGCGGCGCCATATTTTATCAGCTCGTGCGTGAATTCTGGGGTAGGAAAGCTGATTTTACGCTGATAAGTCCTTCCTTATCAGGGCTGCTTCTTGTGCTCATTCGTGGCGAAATGCTTAAGAAAGCTATCGTAAGTTTCACCGGCAATTCCTACCCTACTCCCGGCCCCAACCCCTTGGTGCAGAAGGCCTATATCTCCGGCGCTGTAGAGTTTGAGAACTGGACTATGCTCACCATCACACAGCGCTTACTGGCTGGGGCCATGGACTGGGACTTCATCCCGACTAATTCAATCATCGGAAGTTCCATGGCCGAGGAGAATAAAGATTCTTTCACAGTCATAGAATCTCCCTTTGGCACAGGAAAAAAGGTAGGACTGATGAAAGCCTTGCGGCCGGATATTACGCTGGTTCACGGGCTGGCTGCTGACCGCAGCGGCAATACCATTTTATCTTATCCTCTGAGCGTGGATGCCTTTGGCGCCTGGGCGGCAAAAGAAGGCGTTATTGTAAGTGTGGAAAATATTGTGCCGACCGAGTACATACGCAGCCATGCCCACGTAGTTCGCATTCCTTCCTACATGGTAAAAGCTGTCTGCGAAGTGCCCTACGGGGCGCATCCCGGTGGGATGCCAAACTTTGGCGTGCCGCAATTCGAGGGATATTTTGATGACTATGAGTTCGCCACCCTGATCAGGGAAGCTTCCATGGATGAGAATAAGTTCCTGAGTTTCATCCAGGAGTGGATACTTAATTGCAGTGATCATAAGCAGTATATCGAGAGGATTGGCAAAGAGAGATTGCGTTACCTCAAGGACAAAGCCAAACCTCATTCCTGGGTGATGGAAACCCTGGCTGCTGTGCCGGGGGTGGAATTCAATAAGGAAGCCAACAGGCTGGAGAGGATGGTCATTGCCGGCAGCAGGTTCATCATGGAGCGATGTCAATCGAAGGGATATAAGACCATACTGGCGGGGATAGGCCTTTCCAACCTGGCGGCATGGCTGGCCACCTACAAGCTCAAAGAAACAGGATATGATGTTGACCTGGTGGCAGAAATAGGCATGTACGGCTATCTGCCGAGGCCGTCCGATCCCACAGTCTTTAGCATGCACAATAATATATCCTGTAAGATGCTGTCCAATATCGAAACGGCCCTGGGCGTGATGGTGGGTGGTTCAACCAACTCCTGCATGGGCGTGCTTGCCGGGGGGCAGGTCGACATTTGCGGGAACGCGAACTCAACCAAGATGCCCGGTGTTTTTTATATGGTAGGTTCCGGCGGCGCTAATGACATCGCCACTACCAGCCAGGAAACTATAGCTTTCTGCGCCTCTGGCAAGGAAAGGCTGGTGGAAAAGGTGCCTTATATCACTTATCCGGGCAATAAAGTGAAGGCGCTGGTCACCGACGTGGGCATCTTTGAAAAACTTGACGGTAAGGAGACGTTTACGCTCACAGCTTATATACCCTATGCCACCGCGCTAAAAGAGGAGGAGGCCATCAAAGGCATTAAAAAAGTGGTTTCATGGGAACTGGATGTTGCGCCCAAGCTCAAGAAAATCGACCTGCCGTCCCATGAGGAAAAAATGATGGTTAGGCTCTTCGACCCCCGCGGCGATTACACTAAATCTTAGATGTCATTGTTGTACGTATGGGCGTACCTTCAGGTGCGCCCGCCAGTATCCATTTACATGCTATGTCATTGCGTGGGCGGGTTTGAAAACCTGCCCCTACGGGGATATGGTTAACCGGTCCTTCCGAACTCCTTGCGAAGCTGTTGCGCACTGAGGTGTATCATGGTGGGCCTGCCGTGGGGGCAGGTGCGTGGTTGTGTGGTGCGTTCCAACTGGATTATCAGGTGCCGCATTTCCTCTACGTCGAGTATCTCTCCGGCCCGTACCGCGCTGTGGCAGGCCAGCGTCTGTGCTGCCTTTTGCTCCTGCCGCGCCCTGTCCTGTTCGCTGCCAAGCGTATCAAGTAATTCTTTCAAGGTATCCGTCAGATTGGTTGCATTGAGCATGGCAGGAACTGCTCTTACCAGGTAGGTTTTTTCCCCGAACGGTTCAATATCAAAGCCGAATTCATGCAATAGTTCACTGATGAAGCTGTAAGCCTGTTGCTGCGAGGGCGTTAACTCGATGGCAAGCGGTTCCAGCATCCCCTGGATTTCCGGTTTACGGGCAGCCCGCTGCGCAATTAACTTATCGAAAAGAATACGCTCATGGGCGGCATGCTGATCGATGAGGTAAAGCCCCTCCGGCCCCTCTGCTAGTATATAGCTGGCTGAAAGCTGTCCCAGGGTACGTAAAACAGGCAGGGCGGCCGTGGCCAACGCAGCCCTCTCCCACAGAGATAGCGCCTGTCCTTCTTGGTCTGCAGTTATCTGGATAGCAGGCAGCGGCGCTTTCTCAAGTGTCTGCCTGAGCGCTTTTTCCACTGCCATGAAAACTGCATTATTATTGCGGAACTTCACCTCGATCTTGGTAGGATGAACATTAACGTCCACTTCTTCAGGGGGGATGGAGATATTCAGAATAACAACCGGGTGCCTGCCCGTCATCAGC
>JAPLHI010000205.1 GCA_026389695.1 Chloroflexota bacterium | reverse complement strand
TATGAAATCCTTCAATTTTCGCGGGGTACCAAAGCCATGGCAGAATTACTGGCAAATCTGTCAGCAACTACTGTGATAGGAGGCGGTTCAACGGCAGAAATTGTAATAGACATGCATCTTGGCTTCAAGATGACCCATGTTTCCACAGGCGGAGGCGCCAGTTTGAGCTTTCTGGAAGGAAAAACCCTTCCTGGTGTTGAAGTCCTGCTGGACGATAAGTAGCAGTATATTTCTGTACTTCTATGTTAAAAACACAATTTATCCAATATTTGATATATGGAGAGCATGATGCGCAGACCTCTAATTGCCGGTAACTGGAAAATGAATACCACCGCAGACGAAGCCATAAACCTGGTTAATGATATGCTAACAGAATTGATTGGTTTTACGGGCGTTGATTGTGTATTATGCCCACCATTTATTTCACTGCAGTCTCTCAGCAAATTGTTAAAGGGAACCAGCATAGGACTGGGCGCCCAGAATATGTATTATAAAGAAAAAGGAGCTTTTACAGGAGAAGTATCTGCGCTGATGCTTAAAGATCTATGCAGGTTCGTAATATTGGGGCATTCCGAGCGAAGGCAATATTTTTGTGAAACTGATGCCGCAGTAAACCAAAAAATAAAAGCTGCCTTGGAAGCAGGATTGGTTCCGATTTTTTGTGTAGGCGAGAGTTTTGAGCAGAATGAAACTGGTAGAACCGATGAAATACTATCCATGCAGATTAAAAGCGGACTGTCTGGGATTGGTGCCACTGACCAAATAATCATTGCATACGAGCCGATATGGGCCATAGGAACAGGCAAAGCAGCCACAGGCGCTCAGGCCGGCCTAGCAATCGGATTCATAAGGGAAACCCTGTGCTCCATATGGGAGAAGACCAGAGCGAATTCTATACGTATTCTATATGGCGGAAGTGTGACAGGTACCAATATCACGGAGTTCGTCAAACAGCCTCAAATCGACGGCGCGCTGGTAGGCGGAGCCAGCATCAAAGCCGCTGAATTTATCAGTATCGTCAGGCAGACCGCTCTGGTCAAGTCCTGAAAATGAAGTGTCTGGTAGCAATTGTAGGCCCCACGGCAGTGGGGAAAAGCAGTCTGGGAATTCAGATTGCAAAAGAATTCGGCGGAGAAATTATTAATGCCGATAGCCGCCAGATATATAAATTTATGGACATCGGCACTGCCAAGCCCTCAACTGAACAGCGTAAATTAGCAACTCACCATCTTATTGACATAATCTTACCTCATGAACCTTACAGCGTAGCTATCTATCAAAAGACGGCTAAAGAAATACTCTCTGAAATCCAATCCAGAGACAGGTTACCCATTCTGGTAGGTGGCAGCGGACAATATATCTGGTCCTTAATCGAAGATTGGAGTATACCGAATATCGAACCAAATATTACTTTCCGTGAAAAGATGATGTTGCAGGCGAGGGAATCCGGCCCGGTTAAACTTTATGAACAGCTAAAGAACATTGACCCGGAAACGGCCAATAAAATCCTGCCCAATAATATCAGAAGAATAATACGAGCCCTGGAAATATTTTACGAAACCGGCCAGAAGCCGTCTCAAATAAAGACCAGGGGAAAGCTGCCTTTTCCTGTTCTTCTAATCGGTCTGACTGAAGTAAGAGAAAAACTATATACGCTGATAAACTCGCGAACCGATGAGATGATTGAAAGCGGTTTTGTAGAAGAAGTCCGGCAACTGCTGTCGAAGGGTTATACACTTGAATTGCCATCGATGTCGAGCATTGGATATAAACAGATAGGGAAGTATCTCCAAAATGAAATCAGCCTGGATGAAGCCATACAACAAATTAAATTCGAAACACATCGCTTTGCCAGAGGGCAATATGCCTGGTTTCACTTAAATGACAACCGTATCAAGTGGTTCAATGTTCATGATGATATTAAGGATAAAATAAACTATACTATAGAAACTTTTCT
>JAPLHI010000030.1 GCA_026389695.1 Chloroflexota bacterium | reverse complement strand
TTCGGGTCCCAATAACACATGGGTTGCCCCGCCACAATATGGAAATTATGATATTACGCTTACTGTGGAAGACGGCAAAGGAGGTAAGGCTCAATCTACCGTAACCGTCGCCGTAGGCGCTAACAAACCACCGGTGATCAACAGCCTTACAACAAGCCAGGCTAACGTTACATATGGAGGCATGACCAATCTTACCTGTGACGCGTTTGACCCTGATGGAGATGTGCTGAGGTATAGCTGGTCGGCGAGCGAAGGTTCTATTTCAGGAGTCGGTAAGACAGTCACCTGGGTTGGTCCCAACAAGGGTGGGGATTACAGCATTTCAGCGATAGTATCCGACGGTAAAGCGGAGACAAGGAAGACCGTAGTAATGCATGTGGTGTCGGCGACCAACACTACCACGATACCTCTCATCAGGAACGAGAGCGGCACAGTATCCAGCACCGGTGATAAGGATACAACAAGGTTCAGGGCCGGCGATGATGAAAAGAATACAGGTTACCGCTGTTTCTTTAGCTTCAACATCTTCAGCCTTAACGGGACAGAGGTAAGTAATGCTAAAATCAAATTTAGTTCGGCCAAAGTGGCGGGGGATCCCTTTGCCCCGGTAACGGGTCTGAATGGTTTGCGCTTCTGGAAATCGACGTACGGCGCAGGTTTACCCGATTTTAATTTCATCGGCGAAGCTCTGGGGAGGGCGGCAGCGCTCTTCACTTCGGCACCCAGCGAAGTCGATGTTACACCTGAAATTGTAAATCTTGTTGCCTCGGGAGCGGAGCGTTTCCAGCTTGAAGCCCTTTTCGATAAGATGACAAACGGCAACAATATTGCTCAATTTGTAGAGTATCCGGATGCCATCCTTGAAGTAACATTCGCGCCTAAATAAAATATAAATGAAGGAGGTATAAAGGATGAGGATTATCATGAAATTATCCTGGCTAACTGTGATTCTACTGGCCTTTATCTGTACGGCATGCGCACAGCAGGCGGCACCGCCGCCGACGTCCACCACTTCCGGCAGCCAGACACCGGTCATTGAGAGTCTGATGCCTGCACAAAACCAGACATACCCGGGAGGTATGGTAGACATTAAAAGCAAGCTCAACTATGCCGGTAAAGAAGTGGTTAATTACAAATGGTCGTGCAGCGGAGGCAATTTCCGCGATACAGGAGCGAATGCTGTGTGGGTGGCTCCTCAACAGTATGGTAACTATGACATAACCCTCGCCGTGGATGACGGTAAGGGCGGTACATCGCAAGCTTCGGTTACCATAACGGTCAGTGCCAACCACCCGCCGCAGATTACCAGCGTAAAAGCTGATCCTTCCGGTGTGCAGCTTGAAGGTGTAACAACACTTACGTGTGTCGCCAGTGATGAGGATGGCGATCCCATTACCTACAGCTGGACTGCTAAAGAGGGGACGGTATCGGGCCAGGGAAATAAAGTTTCTTGGGCGGCGCCCAGGAAACAGGGCAGCTTCAGCATCATAGCTATTGCCAAGGACAATAAAGGAGGCGAAAGCACACAGGAGGTAGTTGTCCTGGTATCCTCTGCCAGCAGCGCGATGACACTTAATCTCGTTAAACCTGAGAGCGGCACAGTGGACTCGGCCGGTGATAAGGACACCAGCATTTATAAAGCAGGTGATGATGAAAAGGATATCGGCTACCGGGCCTTTTTCACCTTCAATATACTGCCGCTTAAGGGGATGGAAATCAGGCAGGCCACGCTCAAATTTATAGGTACAAAAGTATCTGGTGATCCCTATGACCCGACCACCGGCATCGGCGATTTCCAAATCAGGCATTTTAGCTACGGGAATAAATTACCCAATTTCAGTATTATGGAGGGCGGACCCGTTGAGAGGGCTGAAACACAGTACAATAAGCCTCTGACTGACGTTGATGTGACGCCCGAACTGGTTAACGACGTAGCAAACAAACAGGAACGTTTCCAGGTGGAAGCCGCTTTTATGAAAAAGGCAACCAATGGGAATGCCAAAGCCGAATTTGTACAATGGTCGGATGTGGTGCTGGAAGTTACCGCCGCACCCAAATAAGTAACCTTCGCAGTCATTAATCGGGTTACAGGGCGACTCTGCAGAGTCGCCCTGTAGTTTATCTCCCTTTGACTTGTCTGCCGCAAGGTGCTAAATTATATAATAAATTAGCAGTCGGCATCAGAGAGTGCTAAAAATGACCAAAGCTGCAGATAAAAGACGGGATAACGTACTTAAAATCATAGTCAATGAGTATGTGGCTAAAGCTACGCCTGTGGCCTCGGAGGCAATATTGCGCCATCACAGGCTGGGTGTGAGTCCGGCCACAATACGTAACGATATGGCTTACCTCGAAGAGGAAGGCTATATTGCCAGGCCATACACATCTTCCGGCGGTGTGCCGCTGGACAAAGCCTACCGATACTACGTGGAAAACCTTTCTGAAAATGTGGATTTGCCTGCGGAGGAGCAGCAACGCATCCGCAGGATGCTCGGGGATGTTGGGGAGGGATATGATCGTATTCTAAGGCTGGCGGCCGGTGCCATGGCCAACCTGGTGGGCAATGCCGCGGTGGTTACATATCCCAAATCGAGCGAAAACAGGTTTAAGCACCTCGAGCTTGTAGAGATACATCAGTATATGGCTCTTATCGTGTTAATACTGAGTAACGCAGTTTTGCGCCGTTTTACTATGTCATTTGATGAGCCTGTGACACAGGAGCAACTCGATGAGGCGGCTGTTAAATTTAACCGTGAGTATACAGGATTAACCAAGCGGCAAATGGCACGAAAAAAACTGGAAGTGACGCCGGTAGAGAAAAAGATTTCCAGCGCGGTTACGGAAATCATGGCACATGAAGATGAGCTTGAGTATGAAAGCTCGTACCTCGAAGGCTTGAGACTGATGCTCGGCCAACCAGAGTTCACTCAGCGGGACAGGATGCTGGGTGTGCTTGAATTGATGGAAGCCAAGGCCTGGCTCAGACATGTAATCGACTGGCAGCTTACAGGCGAGGGTGTAAAAGTTATCATTGGTGAGGAAAATCATGAAGCGTCGCTACATGACCTCAGCCTGGTATTCAGCAAGTATGGAATACCTGACCAGGTCGGGGGCACCGTGGGGATCATCGGCCCCAAGAGAATGGATTATCGCAGGGCTATTTCCGCGGTTTGTTATATGTCAGGTGTTTTGAGTGAGCTCATGACGAGGGTCTTAGGGGAAGACTGACACTTATTTACTATAAGGAGGGTATGTTGGCAGAGGAACCCGTTACACAGGAACAGGACAACATAGAATCTTTAAAGGAAGCTTTAACGGAGGCAAATGAAAGGGCAGAAAACAATCTGACAGGCTGGCAGAGAGAGCGGGCCGACTTCAGCAACTATAAAAAGCGTGTAGAACAGGAAAAAGCTGATTTATTAAATTACGGGGACGCCGAGATGGTTAAATCCATTCTGCCGGTCGTCGATGACATGGAGAGAGCTTTTTCCATGGTCGACCATAAATTTAAGAATTCAAGCTGGGTAGAGGGCTTCAGGCAGATACAGCGTAAGCTCCAGGATATTTTACGCGACCACGGATGCTCTGAGATTGAATGTATTGGCCAGCCCTTCGATCCTAACTTTCACGAAGCAGTAGCTTATGAGGAAGGTGAGGAAGGTACGGTCATCGGTGAGCACCGCAAGGGTTACAAAATGAAGGATAAGGTGCTCAGGGCAGCGCAGGTTACTGTGGGTAACGGTAAGCCCGGCGAAAATTAGGAAAGTAGCATTAGATAATATAGATTAACTGATTACTAAATAAACGATAATAAATTGTTGCTACGGAGGAAAATATGGGTAGAACAGTAGGAATTGATCTTGGAACGACATTCAGCTTAATTGCAATGATGGAAGGTGGTGAACCCACCATCATTCCCAACAGGGAGGGCGAGCGTTTGACGCCGTCCGTTGTAGCAGTGGACAAGAAGGGCGAAAGACTGGTTGGCTTGCTCGCCAAACGACAGGCTATCACAAACCCGGAGAACACCATTTTCAGCATTAAGCGGCTTATAGGCCGTAAATTCCGTGATGTTGAGGTGCAGAACGATATTAAGAGGCTGCCTTACAAGATTGTTGAGGCGTCTAACGGTGATGCCAAGGTAATGATGGGCGGCAAAGAGTATAGCCCGGCTGAGATCTCGGCAATGATATTGCAGAAACTTAAGCTGGACGCTGAAGCGTTCCTGGGTGATAAAGTAACCGAGGCTGTCGTCACGGTACCGGCTTATTTTAATGACAGTCAGAGACAGGCGACCAAAGATGCCGGGGTAATCGCGGGATTGAATGTCATCCGCATTGTGAACGAACCGACGGCCTCAGCACTGGCCTATGGTCTGGAAAAGAAAAAGGAAGAGACCATAGCGGTTTATGACCTTGGCGGTGGTACATTCGATATCTCCATCCTTGAGCTTGGTGAGGGCACTTTCCAGGTAAAATCCACCAATGGTGACACACACCTCGGAGGTGACGACATCGACCTGAGGATTATGGACTGGCTCTGCGAGGAGTTTAAGAAGGAGCAGGGCATAGATCTCAAGCAGGACAGGATGGCGTTGCAGAGGCTCAAGGATGCCGGTGAGAAAGCCAAGAGGGAGCTTTCCACTACGGGCCAGACCGAGATCAACCTTCCCTTATAACAGCGGACGCCTCCGGTCCCAAACATCTGAATATTACACTTACGCGTGCCAAGCTGGAGCAACTCGCTCAGGATCTATTGGAAAGGAGCATCGAACCCTGTAAGAAAGCGCTATCGGATGCCGGACTCACAACTGCGCAGATTACCGACGTAATTCTGGTGGGCGGCCAGACCAGGATGCCCAAAGTGCAGGATATGGTAAGGCAATTTTTCGGCAAGGAGCCTATCAAAGGTATCAACCCTGATGAGGCGGTTGCCCTTGGCGCAGCCATCCAGGGCGGCGTGCTCAAAGGCGATGTCAAAGATGTGTTGCTGCTTGATGTGACGCCGTTGACCCTCGGTATTGAGACACTGGGCGGTGTAGCTACTCCTCTTATTCCGAGGAATACTACCATCCCGACATCGAAGAGCCAGGTGTTCAGCACGGCTGCCGATAACCAGCCCAGCGTAGAAATACACGTCCTCCAGGGAGAGCGTCCCATGGCCGGGGACAATAAGACACTCGGCAGGTTTATCCTTGACGGGATACTTCCGGCGCCGCGAGGGGTGCCTCAGGTTGAAGTGACCTTCGACCTCGATGCCAACGGTATACTCAACGTGAGGGCGCAGGACAAGGGTACCGGTAAAGAGCAGAAGATAACGATAACTGCCTCCAGCGGCCTTACCAAGGATGAGGTTGAAAAAATGCGCCGCGAGGCTGAAGCACATGCCGCCGAGGATACCCGCAAGAAGGAAGAAATCGAGAGTAAAAACATGGCTGAGGCCATGGTATACTCGGCCGAGAAAACTATTCGCGATCACGGTGATAAGATTTCTGCAGACCTCAAGAGCGAGGTAGAGGGTAAAATAGCCGCCGTACGCTCAGCACTCCAGGGCACGGACATAAGCTACCTTAAGAATTCGGTGCAGGCGCTAAACGATGCCATGCAGAAGATTGGCTCTGCTGTTTACCAGCGCTCAACCCCGCCTCCTCCGGGCAGCGGAACGGAAGGCCCAGACAGCGCCGGCGGTGAAACTCCTCCTCCCCCACCGAAGGATGAAGGTACCGTCGAAGGCGAATTCCGCGAGGTGTAAACTTAATCTGAGTATATGAATATGCAGGCAGTGACGATTAATCGTCACTGCCTGCTTTATTGAAGCAAAGTGAGGTGCTACTTTGCAGCACTGGTTTTGGGAATGGGAATTTGGCTTACGGTCGTAGAAGCCGGGGATATATCGAGATAAAGATGGGCAACATCAATCAATGTCCGGTACGTGTCCAGGTTAGCCACCGCTTTAATTTCACCTGTACCTTCTTTAACTGCTTTAACAACTGATTTTATGGCCACTTTACTCCCAGCCTGCATACTTCCCCTCCATATCAGGCTGCCGCTTACATAATTAACTCCTTCGGGCAGTTCGACTGTAACCGTGATATTATCTGTGTCTTTGGCGCATGAAATAAGGCAGGTCAGTTCAGCGGTCTCACCAGGGCGGGGCGCACCTGAGAGAGATAAATCCAGCTTTATATTCCACATACGAGGGGGTTCTTCGGAAGCCAGGAAACACGAAAGGCTTGATATGACTGCCAATAAAAGGATAAACGATACTTTCAGTCCTCTCAAAACAGCTCTTAGTTTCAAATTAATGCAATCGCTATGCATTTGTCAAGTATGCGCACATTCAGATATCCGATAAACGGCAGTCCTGAAGGGAAAAAATGGAGGATGAATCTAAGTGGCAGATTCATTGACAGTTATATGGCAAATCAATATTATTTCACTATATTTTCTTAATCAGGAGGTCTAAACATACATGGCAAAGAAAACTTTCACCCTCAGCAATGTAGCAATGGGCGTAATCGCTATTATCGCGGGCATACTGATTATTTTCCAGTGGTCTCTCGCTCAATACATACTGGGCATTTTCCTGATTGTCTGGGGTATTTTGAGCATAGTTAATAAATAACCAAAGGAGGGAATCATGTTATTAGTTTCCTGGGGAATAGTATCTATTTTAGTCGGTATTCTAATTTTTATTTTCCCGCGCATAGTCAATTACGTCGTGGCCATCTGGTTCATCCTGACCGGAATCGGCATGCTTATAGGCTCTTCTTTCATGCCCAAGATACCCGGTATGCCATTCTAACGAGGGACGAACTGGCTGCAAACGAAGGACAACGATAATTTTACATTTTGATCTGTCCGTTGTGTAGAAGGGAATGTTCTACTGCGGAACGTGCGGATTCAGCTATGATGACTGGGCAGGTGTTTTTTTTCCTAAAGGTCTGCCTAAAAAAGAATGGCTGGGTTACTACGCCAGAGAATTCAACGCGCTCGAGCTAAATTCCACGTATTATGCCCTGCCGCGCATATCTGTACTTGCTTCCATGGCAGAAAGGACGGGCGAGGGCTTTATATTCTCTGTCAAGGCTAACCAGGAAATGACCCATATGCGGCAGCGGGGATCTGACGTTTTCAAGGCATTCGTTAATATTTTGCAGCCCCTGGTCGATTCCAGGAAGCTGGGCTGTGTGCTGGCACAGTTCCCTTACAGCTTCGGATTCAACCCGGAAAACCAGGATTACCTGAAACGATGCCGGGATTGGCTGGCAGGCCTGCCCCTGGTAATTGAGTTTCGTAATGCGGCATGGCTCAATCAGCAGACACTGGACTGGATGAAAAGCGATAACATCGGTTTTTGCTGTGTGGATGAGCCGCGCCTGCCCAAGTTGCTGCCTCCCGTAGCTGAGGTGACCAGCGATATCGGCTATGTACGCTTTCACGGCCGCAATGCCGCGAAATGGTGGCAGCATAATGAGGCGTGGGAAAGATACGATTATACTTACAGCAGGGAAGAACTTGAAGAATGGGTACCCAAAATAAGCCGGATAAGTAAAACAGCCCGGGATACCTTTATCTTTGCTAATAACCACTGGCGCGGGCAGGCTGTGGATACCATCAGGCAGGTGCGCTCCATGCTTGATCAACTTGTATTGTAATTTGTCATAGGATAGAATTAGTTTCCAACAGGTTAATTTCTCCACAAGGGTTATATCATGGCTGATGCTGCTGAGTTGCTGGAACGCTTGAGGGGTGAACAAAAGCGCCTTGAATATGAGCTCGAGCAGATCAAGAACGAAGAAAAGCAGGCCGATGAACAGCGCGAAGGCAGCCCTTTCGGCAAAAGGGAAGAGGGTGCCACTGAGACCTTCGAACTGGAGAAACGGATTGCACTTGATAAAAGGCTGTCCGGCGCCCTGGCTGAAGTTAAACATGCCATCGAAAAATATGAATCGGGAACTTACGGAATGTGCGATACCTGCAAAAATCCTATAGAACCCGCGAGGTTAGAAGCTTTGCCCCATGCCACTCTGTGCTTTAAATGTAAATCACGACAGATGAAAAATGCCAGGGTCGCATAAGCACCGGCCGTGGTGGCACGGGCTGATATTTTTAGTCATAGCAGCCGCCATAGTAATCCTGGATCAGGTTACCAAGGAATGGATTCGCTCACATATTGTTGAGGGTGAATTCCTGCCTGAGATGGGTTGTCTGACCATTGTACATGTCGAGAATACGGGGTCTGCCTTTGGCCTGTTCACCAACCAGGCATTCCTGCTCAGCATGGTGGCCATCGCCGGGCTGGTCGTAGTCCTGATTTTCTTCAGATATCTCACAGAGCTTGGATTTGCGGGAGGTATTGCGCTCAGCTTTATTTTCGGTGGAGCGCTGGGCAACCTTATAGACCGCCTCAGGTTCGGCCAGGTCACGGACTTCATCGATGTGCGCCTCTGGGATATGGTCCGCTGGCCGGCTTTTAATGTAGCCGACTCGGCCATAACTGTCGGCGCAATCATGCTTGGAGTTATTGCGCTGGTGACGTTCAAAAAAGAAGATGCTGCCACATCAAGTGCCGGAAACAAGGATATTTGAGGTAACTGAAGCAGGAGATCGGCTGGACAAATTCCTCTCCAGAGAATGCCCTGACTTATCACGCTCCCATATACAAAAACTGATCGAATCAGGCAGCGTTAAAGTAAATGAGCATCCGGACCGGCCGGCTTTGAAACTTAAAAAGGGCGACCTTGTCACTATAACAATCCCTCCCCCTGGCCCTGTGATCCTGGTGCCCGAGGATATTCCATTTAAAGTCGTTTATGAAGATATCGACGTCATAGTCATTGATAAGCCGGCAGGTTTGACCGTCCACCCTGCACCCGGATATACCCATCATACACTGGTTAATGCGCTGCTTAAAAGGTATCCTGACATGGAGACATTCGGCAGCTCCCTGCGTCCTGGGATCGTTCATAGATTGGACAAAGATACATCGGGCCTCATTGTCGTTGCCAGGCATGAAAAAGCCCGGCAATATTTGCTTAATCAGTTCAAATCGCGTCTGGTTAAAAAAGGCTACCTGGTACTGGTCAAGGGCAGGCTTGCTCCCCTCCAATCGTAAACGCATGGCGGTGACATCAACCGGAAGGGAAGCCAGGTCAACTTACAAAGTGCTTAAATATGTTGACGGGTACACCTTTCTTGAAGTGCGTATCGAGACCGGCAGGACACACCAGATAAGAGTGCACTTCGCTGCCATCGGCTACCCCGTCGTCGGTGATCCTGTCTATGGTGTAAAGTCGCCGCTGCTGAAAAGGCAGTTTCTGCACGCTTATCATCTTGAGTTGTTGTTACCCTGTGATGGCCGGAGCCACACATTCTCCTGCGATTTGCCACCTGACCTGGAATACGTTTTGAAAACGTTGCGCGTTACAGGCAGATAACAGACTATGTGCCTGTTGCCAATAATAAGCGCAATGTGTTAAATTTTATTCTAAGGAGAGATATTTGAGATGAGACCACCTGATAGATACGGTCAGATCAAAAAAGATCCACGTGGCGGTCAGAACGATATTTACAATCAGATTGCCGGTACACCGGCAGCGGGCGGTGGCGGTGCCGAGGACTTCACAACATTTGAATCGGATTCTGCCATCAGGCGTAATGAACTGCTTTTCAACATCACCAATCAGATAGAAGAAACGAAGAGCAAACTCAAACAGGCGGAACTGCTGGTCGAGCGCCTCAAGCAAACATTAAGGGAATACGAGGAAATGTATAAGACGCTGACCAAGGGCAAGGGCAAAGAAAAATAATTAACACCTCCGGTTTATCAAACACTGGGAACGGAGCTTTGCCGCCGCAGCAGATTCTAAGTAATTTATTCGATAGTTCGCGACTAATAACCTGCAAACTTTAAGAGGAGCCGGTATTGAAAGAGAAACCTGAGGATCTTGCTCTGGAACATGCGGGATTCTGGATCAGGCTGGCAGCCGCTTTAATTGACCTCGCCATATTAATTGTAGGACTCTACATCTTGTACTGTGTGATATCGCAATCGTTTTTCTGGATTTTCCCCGGCGTACAGAAGGTAATACAACTTTTCCTTGATGTTGCGCACGGTTCGCCTGTTACCTGGGGTTTTATCTGGCTGATTGCTACCGTTTTGCTCACATTCTTAATCGTTAATACAGTTTATTTCGTGGCCTGCTGGGCAACCACAGGGCAGACACTGGGGAAACTTGGCATGGGAATCAAGGTCATACGTACGGACAGCTCACAGGTTGATTTGCGGTTTGCCCTGCTGCGCTTTTTGGGTTGCATCCTTTGCACGGTTACACTGGGCATCGGGTTTATCCTCATCGCCTTCGATAGCCATAAGCAGGGATGGCACGACAGACTGGCCGACACGTATGTTGTGAAACTGCCTGTAAAGCAGGTTATCTATAATCAATCTTTGGCCAGGGGCGGAATAGGTTAAAATGTCGGTTCCCGTCAGGGTGCGTTTCGCTCCCAGCCCCACCGGTTATCCCCATCTGGGCAATATCAGAACTGCCCTTTTTAACTGGCTGTTCGCACGCCACAATAACGGCGTTTTCATCCTGCGTATCGAGGATACGGACGTAGCGCGCAAAGTAGAAGGCGCCACCGAGATCATCATGGAGAGCCTGCAATGGCTGGGGCTTGACTGGGATGAAGGCCCCGTTTTCCAGTCGGACAGGCTGGATCTGTATAAAATGTATGCCAGGGAGCTGGTAAAAGAAGGCAGGGCATATTACTGCTTCTGCTCCCCCGAACGGCTGGAAGTCATGCGTAAGGAGCAGATGATGCGCAAGCAGCCACCCGGCTATGACCGACACTGCCGTGATCTGACTGAGCAGCAGGTTGATTCGCTGATGACCGAAGGCAAGGTGCCCGTAGTGCGTTTCAAGTCACCCCTGAAGGGACAGACGGTGGTCACCGACCTGATACGCGGCGAAGTTGTTTTTGAGAACAGCACGCTTGATGACTTTGTGCTCTTGAAATCGGACGGTTATCCCACGTACCACCTGGCAAACATCGTTGATGATCATTATATGAATATCTCCCATGTTCTGCGGGCGGAAGAGTGGCTTTCCAGTACGCCGCGTCATGTGCTGCTTTACAGTGCCCTCGGTTGGCAGCCTCCGCAGTTTGCGCATTTGCCCATGATACTCGGCCCCGATAAGTCCAAGCTGAGCAAACGTCACAGCGCCACCGCCATCAACGAATACCAGAACCAGGGCTACCTGCCTGAGGCCATGGTTAATTTCCTTACCCTGCTCGGCTGGTCGCTCGACGATAAAACTGAGATCATGAGCCGGGAGGAAATTATTAAGAATTTTTCCATAGAGCGGGTGAGTAGGACGGCCGCTGTTTTCAATGTAGCCAAGCTCGAGTGGATGAACGGCATGTATATACGCGCCCTGAACGTGGAGGATTTTGCCAAAAGGTCTCTTCCCTTTGTGGAGCAGGGGCTCCCGCCGGGTATTAAGCGGCCTGTAGATACGGATTACCTGCGGCTCATCGCACCGCTGGTGCAGGAGAGGGCCAGGACGCTAGCGGAAGTTCCCCAACTGGTAGATTTCTTCTTTGTGAATGAACTGCAGTATGACAGTGAAATGTTAATGGGGAAGCTTGACAAAGGGCAAGCTGTCTCGATTTTGAGTCAAACCATTGATACGCTGAAGAAGCTGGATGCTTGGGAGACGGAATCCATGGAAGAAGCAGTGCGGCCGCTTGTCGCGGAATCAGGCTTGAAGGCAGGGCCATTCTTTGGCGTTATCCGCGTGGCCGTAACCGGGCGGACCGCTTCGCCGCCGCTGTTCCAGACGATGGAAGTCCTGGGCAGGGAGCGAAGCATGCAGCGCCTGGGGGCGGCTTTAAGCAGGTTCATTTCGTGAAAATGAAAGGATTATTCAATTGCTTAAACAACAGAATTCCAATTTCTCACTCGATACACTTTTCTATCCCCGTTCCTTAGCCGTTGTTGGCGCTTCAGGTGATCCAAACACAATTTCCAATGCGGGTAATCTTTTCCTGGAGACGCTACGGGATTTCGGATATCAGGGTGAGTTATATGCTGTGGGCGCCAGCGGAGGCGAGACCGCGGGTCTGAAAATATATCAGAAGATAAAAGATATTCTCGGGGATGTGGAGTATGTCCTTGCCGCCATACCTAACCGCTTTATGCCGCAGCTTGTAGAAGATTGCGGGCAAAAGAATGTGAAGGTCATTCATCTGTTCTCCTCGGGTTTTGGAGAGATCGAAGATACTGTGGGCGCCGGGCTGCAGCAGGAGATGTTGAGGATTGCCGCCAAATATGACGTCAGGCTTTTAGGCCCCAATTGCATGGGCGTTTACTGCCCGCAGACTGGGCTCACCTTCGCGGAACGTTTTTCCAGTGTCAGGGGGCATGTCAGCTACCTGTCTCAGAGTGGGGGACAGAGCATGCTGGGAGTTAGAGAAGCTAATGGACGGGGCATTTACTTCAGTAAGGTAGTGAGCTATGGCAATGCATGCGATATAAACGAGTGCGACCTGATCGAATATTTTGCTCATGATCCGGATACAGAGATAATCACTGCCTATATTGAAGGCACAAACGATGGTGAACGCCTTTTTAGCGTTTTGAAAGAAGCGACGTCCCTGAAGCCCGTAGTGGTATTCAAATGCGCCGCCACCGGGGGTGGTACACAGGCAGCGGTATCGCACACCAGCGCCATCGCGGGATCGAACACCACCTGGGACAGCCTGCTGCGCCAGACGGGCGTGATACGGGTCTATAACGTAAAGCAGATGTTCGATGTAGTGACTGTTTTACAGCGGTGCGCAGAGCCAAAGGGCTTGAGGACGCTCATCGTGGGACATGGCGGCGGCACCTGTGTACAGGCTACCGATGATTGTTGCCGTGCAGGGCTGACCGTACCGCTTCTGCCTGCTGAATACAGGCAGGCCCTAAGGAAAATATACTATACTGATGCCGGCAATATCTTTAAAAACCCCGTTGACATAAATCCATATTGGGGCATGGAGTTTGCAGGGGCAGCTTTCAAAACAGTGGTGGACTGGCCGGGTGCCGATATAATCCTGATTCCCGCCGTTCCCGAGCAGAACCCATTTATGCCGCGCGAGATCCAGTACCAGATTTACGTTGATACGTTTGGGGAGTGGGCGAAAATGTCCGGCAAGCCGACGGTAGTAGCGTTGAGCGTGAATACCATGCCGGGTGACGACGGGTTACCCGAGCGGTCTTTTAAGAAACTACTGGATGCGGGATTAGCGGTTTTCCCCTCAGTAGAAAGCGCGGCGACCGCTGTCTACCGTGTGCATCAGTACCACCAGTGGCGCAAAAAGCACACTCCAAAAACGTAGGGGCGTACCTTCAAATACGCCCGCCATTATAACCCGTCATTGCGAGGGGCGCAGCCCTGTGGCAATCCCTATAATCAAAGACCATAACCTCGTCATTACAAAGCCCGTTTATATAACACGTCATTGCGAAGAGCGAAGCGACATGGCAATCTCAATCCCCCCTCGTCATTGCGAGGAACGTAGTGACGAAGCAATCTCTCCGTCCGGCAGTAATGATGGATTGCTTCGCTATCGCTCGCAATGACTTGAAAACCGGCACGGACAGGTCTAAAGACCCGTCCCTACACGATCTATTGTAGGTGTGTGCCTTCAGGTGCGCCCGCCATTATAACCCGTCATTGCGAGGGGCGCAGCCCCGTGGCAATCCCTAAAAGCGAAGAAGACCCATCCCTACATTTCGCTTTGCACCCCGAAATTCACATAACAATCTTCCTGTTTTCATCATAAATTCACATTTGCTTGCTACTATTGAGTAAAAACATCAACAGAAGGAGGCAATTACATGAGCAGATGGTTTACGATAGGAATGCCCATCCTGGTGGCAATACTCCTTGTGGTTTCCGCAGTTAGTATAACTGTAGCCCTGATGAAGGATAATACGACCAAACAGGTAACAGCACAGGCATATACGCCCACTAAAACTGCAGATAATCAGATTGCACAGGCCGGACCCGGTCCAAATTATCCTGGATATAACCAGGGTGTAAATAATGTACCTGCGGTTGTCCCGGCGCCAATCAGCGGCAACGCTTCTGGTAACACCAGCGGTGTTCCCAGTTGTCATTTGAATGCTGACGATCAGAGTACCAGCGCGACAACTGGTAGTTACAGCGGTGGTTGTGGTGCTGGTAACGGTGGTGGATGTGGCATGATGCGAAGGTAAAAATTACTACGACATTACTTGATCAATGATTTATTCCTCCTCTAAAACTACAAAGGGACGAAGCCGACCTCTTCGTCCCTTCTTGTTATATATGTTAAAATCGGATTGAGGTAACGCGAATAAAATGGCACGCAAGAAGATACTGGTAGTCGATGATGAGCCCAAGGTGGGCGACCTGGTGCGGGCGTACCTTGAGAAAGACGGATATGACGTCATAACTGCCTACGATGGCAAAAGCGCAGTGGAAATGACGCGCAACCGGAAACCCGACCTTATTATCCTTGATCTAAACCTGCCCGAGATGGACGGCCTGCAGGTCTGCCGTACTATCAGGACTTTTTCGCCTGTGCCTATCATCATGGTCACGGCGAGGGATGAAGAAGTGGATAAAATCGTCGGACTTCAGCTCGGCGCCGATGATTACGTAACCAAGCCGTTCAGTCCCAGGGAGCTGGCTGCCCGTGTGAGCGCCGTATTACGCAGATATTCCGAAGGCCCCAGGGAAAGTTCACGGATAACGTCAGGCGATCTGACACTGGACCTTGAGAGACACGAAGT
>JAPLHI010000166.1 GCA_026389695.1 Chloroflexota bacterium | reverse complement strand
ATACCCGCTGTCCATATTGCATGGGGGAGATGCCCTATTTTCAGACCATAAGGGAGAACAACCCGGAAAGTTCTGTGGCTATTCTAGCAATTAATACTGCGGTGGGATCATTCAGCCAGAATAGAGATGTTTATATAGGCGAGGCCATCAAAAACTATACCTTTACGGTGCTTCTGGATAAATCCAGCTCCGTAGCTCAGGCATACAATGTTACCAGCGGGATACCCGTGACATATTTTCTTGATGCCAAGGGCATAGTCCCAAAATTTCCAAACGGAAGTTTTGAAAACGCCGCAGACATACAAAGTATGCTCGGCAGTTATTGACTTTACCTCATAAATTTCTGCAGTCAGCTTGCCACTAAAATATCGATTAAATATACTATTATATCCTGCGGAGGGGTGACCGAGTGGACGATGGTGACGGTCTTGAAAACCGTTTTAGCTTTTTGCTAACGCGGGTTCGAATCCCGCCCCCTCCGCCATTTCTTCTTGATTAACTTCTCTCTATTATCAATCAATCGTAAACAATATGCCCGCTAAGCCCGGTTTATTGTAATATATTTATCAGGCGTCACTATGAATAACTATTCTAATATAGCAGTGATCTTTATTATCATTAGCTTTGTCATTGTTACTACTGTGTTCGGCGTAGTAGTGCTGGCTCTAAAAATGCAGGAATTCCGCAATAACCCCGGCGCCTGTGATATCCGTCAAGTTAGTGTCATTGCTGAAAACTACCTGAAGGGCACTGCCACTTTTCAATTCGACGGAGTGCAGGGAAGTATAAAGCTGTTAACTAACGAAGCATTAAAAGATAAGTCCGGCTGGCTGTTAACATATACGTTCCAGACAACACATCCAGGGCATGGAAACCGTTCCAGCCAGGTTCTGGCACAGGTAATTACGGCTCACAGGGCAGTAATAGAAATTAAACAATGTAAGGTTACTTCAGTTATATGCGATAACTCCTGGAATCTGATTGAAGATAAAGAGGAACCCTGATCTGTGCCGGCATCCAAGACACTTCCGTGATTCCTTGCCTGGCTACAGCTTATTCAGGTAGTCATAATAGCGTGCCATCGCGCTGAAAACCATGGCTGCTTCATGCGGCATACCATAGATCACCAGGTGTTTCAATCCCAAACCGCGAGTTACTTCGTGCTCGATAGACCTGTCTCCTTTAGGTATAGGTAATTCTGTAGCAACTAATATCGGTTTGCCAAACTTCCTGGATATCTGCTGTGTACTTTCGCAGTCCTCGATATACCCGTCGACTATAGCTCTGTATCTTTGCTCCCTATCCATCTGGCCGACCCGCTCAGCACTCCAGGTCTCCCACGGGGGGATGATGCCCAGCTTTAAAATTCCGTCTATCTCATCACATTGCGCCAATATCTCCACAACACGTCGCATTCCCTCATTGGATGATCCGGCAACCAGATCGACGGGATTATTCCTGCTCCACCATGCAGGCAGCAAGGCGTCAAGCTCCGCTATTATCGAAGGAGGAAGTTTTACTACTTCAAGGCCAAGCTTGGAACAGTCATCAGCAGCCAGCACTCCCCACCCACCACCGGTGGTAACAATTCCAACCCTCCTGCCTTTTGGCAACGGCTGGCAGAGAAATCCATAGCCAATGTTGGTCAGTTCGATAAGATTGCGTACGCGTATGATTCCTGTTTGGCGACACATGGCTTCCACCACATTATCGCTGCCTGAAAGCGCAGCTGTATGCGACCTCGCCGCCGATGCCCCTGCCTCGGTTTCGCCCACTTTTATCATTACAATAGGCTTCTTGCGGGTTGCCTTGCCGGCAATTTCAAAGAATCGCCGCCCGTCTTTAAAACCTTCGATGTAACTGAGTATAACCTTAGTTTCAGGGTCATTGGCCAGAAACTCCAGCATATCCTCTGCATGCAGATCGGCTTCATTGCCAGTGCTGATCAGCCGGCTGATACCAAAATTGGTAGCCATAGCACGACGCGCTATGGTAAATCCCACATTACCGCTCTGCGAAACAACGGCTATGGGGCCGGCCGGAGGAAAAACCGGCGGCATTTGCGAGTACAGCTTATGCCATGGGTTCAATATGCCGAAACAATTGGGCCCGATGAGCGACATGCCCCCCTTACGGGCCGTCTCAACCATCCTGCGCTGCAATGCCGAACCCTTATCATCTACTTCGGCAAAACCGGCGGTGA
>JAPLHI010000021.1 GCA_026389695.1 Chloroflexota bacterium | reverse complement strand
CCTCATTTACTACCATAGTTACCAGGTCGGCTTCGGAACTGGCCTCGGCGCAGATAACTATATCAGGGGCCTGGGTGAGGAAGTACTCTATTCCTTTACGGAAGAGGGGCTGCTGATCAGCTACGATAACCTTTATCTTTTTTACTGTAGTATCCATTTAAATCCGTTTGCCGTTGTAACCTTAAATATATCCCGGTTAAATTATATTTATATTAACAGAACGGTGGAACTAAAGGCAATAGTATTGATGCAAAAACCGAGGTAGGGGCGGGTTTTTAAACCCATATTATTATGAGCATTTTTTACCTGTCATTACGAGGAACATTTTTTAACCTGTCATTGCTAGGAACGTTTTATAACCTGTCATTGCTAGGAACGTTTTTTAAACCCGTCATAGCGAGGAGCATTTTATAACCTGTCATAGCGAGGAGCGCAGCGACGTGGCTATCTCACAGCATTGCATCAGGCGGAAAGATTGCCACGCCCCTGCGGGGCTCGCAATGACAGTAAGGATAGGGTTGCCACGCCTTCGGCTCACCGCAATGACAATGGTAAGCACCCGGGGGTCTTCCCTGTTGACCCGGATTGGTACATAATATACGGGGTAATAATATGAAGAGAAAAGAAATTGTCACTGTCGGGAAAGGTAAACCGGTAAAACATTACGATGTGATCATCATTGGCAGCGGCCCCGCGGGCATCTTTGCCGCGCTTGAGCTATGCCGGCAAAAAGGCCTCAAGGTGCTGCTCCTGGAGAAGGGGCACGACCTGGAAAAGAGGAAATGCAAAATAACTAAGGCTTCCAGCGGTTGCAGCCTGTGCATGCCCTGTAATATGGTAAGCGGTCTGGGCGGTGCCGGCGCCTACAGCGACGGCAAGCTTACGCTTTCTTCAGAAGTGGGTGGTCGGCTGGGTGAGATGATGGACCACGACAGGCTGAACCGGCTTATCGAGTATGTTGACAGCTTGTACCTCAAATACGGTGCTCCGACTAAGGTCTATGGAGATGGCGAAAGCGTTGAGGCTCTGAAGCGCAGGGCCACAATGGCTGAATTGAAGCTGATACCGGTTAGAATCAGGCATATGGGCACCGACCGTTCCAGGCAGGTGTTGCGCGCCATGCGCAACGATATCGGGAACGGCATTGAAATCAGGACCGATACCGAAGCCAGACACGTGCTGGTGGAAGGGCAAAAAATTTCAGGTGTGCTGACGGCCGGGGGTGAGATATTAAGCTGCGATTATGTTATCGCCGCGCCGGGCCGTGAAGGCTCGGACTGGCTCTCACGGGAAGCGCAGTGGCTGGGCCTCAAGATAAAGTCCAACCCTGTAGATGTGGGTGTGCGCGTGGAGGTGGCCGCGCCGGTGCTGGAAGAATTGACCGGCGCCTTATACGAATGCAAGCTGGAATACTACTCAAAGGTGTTCGATAACAGGCTGAGGACATTTTGCATGTGCCCGGGCGGGGAGGTCATCATAGAAGCCACCGGCGGGGATGACCCGGTGATAACGGTAAACGGCGCCAGCTATTCCGGCCGCAAGACGGAGAACACTAATTTTGCCATACTGGTATCCACGGACTTTACGGAACCTTTCCACGAGCCCATAGCATATGGTAAATACCTGGCGCGCCTTGCCAATATACTCAGCGGCGGTGTCCTGGTGCAGCGTCTGGGAGACCTGATGGATGGCCACCGCTCCACTCCGGAGCGTATCAAACGCAGCGTGGTAACGCCGACTCTTCCTTCCGCAGGGCCCGGCGACCTGAGCTTTGTACTGCCCTACCGTCACCTTATCAGCATTATCGAGATGCTGAAGGCTATGGACAGGCTGGCGCCCGGTGTGGCTTCCCGCCATACGCTGATCTACGGCGTGGAAGTCAAATTTTATTCCAGCCAGCTGGAGCTGAGCGCCAACCTGGAAACGGGCGTGAAGAACCTTTTTGCCGCCGGTGACGGCGCAGGTGTCAGCCGCGGATTGGTACAGGCATCCGTGTGTGGGGTGATGGCGGCAAGGGAGATTATAAAGAGGGTTAAATAAAAATCCTTTTGGAAAATTATAAAAACCCATTTTTTTAAAAACGTTATTGCGAGCCGAAGGCGCGGCAATCTCTCTGCCTGGTGCAAAGCCAAGAGATCACCACGTCGCTGCGCTCCTCGTGATGACGGATTTAAAGAAAGCGTTCCTCACCATGACTTAATTGTCAAAAATTGGAACTTTATTTAATTTTTCGTGAGAGTCGCCTGCCCACAGGCGACCGCAACAGTCACCCGAAGGCGGGTGACGCTCACCTGAAATACTATAAGTAGGGACGGGCTTTTAAACCCGTCCGCGTTTGTGGGCGTACCTTCAGGTGCGCCCCTATGTTGTTATGAAGTGGGATTGACTTAGATTTCACTGCGGTCGAAGAGGAACCGGTTAAAGAGCACAGACCACCACCGCCCTTGGCTGGTTTTCAAATCCTGCCTGACATCAACCGTCAGCCTGCGGATGATGATCAGTAGTACAATGCCGGCAAATCCCAGGGTAATTTCGGGCAGCAGGCCGAAGATAGTGGAAGTGACGGGGGTCGAGCCGAAACCTATGATAACTCCCAGGGGCAGTGCCAGGCTGGGAGGTCCGCCGAACTTGAGGCGTTCATTGATGGTAGCACCGCTTGCCTGCCACCTGTTAAAAGTCCTGATCAGGAAGCCAATGACAGCCGGAACGAGAGCGATCAGCACCACCAGCGGTTCACCGTAGGCAATGCTGAGCGTTCCTGCAGCGCCCAGTCCGGTGGTGTTGCCCCTCTCACCGTCGAACTTGCGGAACACCGGCCACATTTGTCCGCCCACGGCTGCTATGCCCCCCAGAGAAGAGATCAGTGCGGGGAAATTAAGCTGATAGCAAAAAAGAACGGGCAGAATGCCCTTGGTCACGTCCAGAAGGAATCCCAGGATGCCCCAGGCCCTGCCGAGCTTGAACCACATAGCATGATGCATATCGGGTTCACTTGTAATATCGATCCCCTTGGCCCGCGCCATGAGTATCATAAAAGGCACGGAACCCAGGAGGTAAGAAGCGATTATAACAGCCGTGTATGCAAATAACATCAAATTATAAAACTCCGGGCTTTAAGAAAATTCCAAGCTCCAAATTCATGCTACCCGTCATTGCGGGCATAAATAATGAAAAAAGTTGGTGAATATTTCTTATACGCCATATATTTTGAGACTATTATTCTGTTATATTTGGCTATTTAGTTTTAAATCATTCAACCGCTTCAATGATTGAGGTCATTAAGATGCATAAAAAAGATGTCCGCAATGCGGATT
>JAPLHI010000225.1 GCA_026389695.1 Chloroflexota bacterium | reverse complement strand
GACGCAAACATGTAGGCATTGTCGTAATTCATCGACATCACATCCGGTGCCAAACCAGCCGCGATCAGGGTCTTGTATTTCAGGAAAATATCAGCGTATGGGACAGACTCGAACACGACTGTGATGTCCGGATTCTTTTCTTCAAAAGCCTTCACCACAGCATATTCTACTCCCGGAGTGTCAAAGGCGAAGAAGGACATGACCTTGATAGTGGTCTGTTCGACCGGGGCAGTGGTTGCTTCAGACTGATTCGTTTCGGCAGAATTTGTGGCTGTCGGTGCGGCCGTTGGAGTTTTAGTGGCGCATGCACCCAGAAGCATGCTCATCACAATCAAGCCGGACAAGATAACGAACTGGAAATGTGATTTCATTTTCTACTCCTTCTGATTGATTGGATTGACTTTGGTTTATTCAATTATACAAGTGATTAGTTACTTTGTATATTGAACGAACTAACTTGGCTTAAAAAAAACTACTCATTTGGTATTTTCAGTTCTCTCCTCCTTTTGAATCGGTGATTTAAAAATTTCCGCAATCACCAAGCTGGCTGCTCCAAGCGCCCAGATATCGTCCCCCCAGGAATTAACTCGAATTTCGGTATCTTCTGCCAGGCCAGTCATGACGCAATCGTGAAAAGCGGTACGAACAGCGGAGAAGAACACATCGCCCATGCGAGTGCCCTCGCCACTAATAATTATTAATTTCGGATCTAGTACATTCACTATGTTGGCGATTTGTCTCCCGAGCAGCGTGCCGGCATGTGCCAGAAGCCCCTGCGTCCCCTTCAGAGGCGAGTTGGATGAGGTCATCGAGATCAGCAATATCCGGACTCACATTACGCCGCGCTTCAGCAACAAGAGCGCGATCACTCACCAGGCTTTCCAGGCAACCCCGCTTGCCGCAATCGCAAAGGGGTCCATTGGGGTCTACCATCACATGCCCTAATTCGCCTGCTCCACCTCCTTTGCCGCGGTAAACCTCCCCATTAATCACGATGCCCATACCGATCCCACGCCCAATCGTAATTACGATAAAATTATCTTCAGGCTGACCGCGGTTGAGCCATTTTTCGCTCAGCGTAAGCGTATTGACGTCGTTATCAATATAAACAGGAACATGCATTCGTGTTTCCAACACATCGCGTAAGAGAATATTCCGCCAGCCAAAAAAAGGATTCTGTTTCACGATTCCGTGTGCAAAATCAACCACCCCTGCCAAGCCAATTCCCAATCCCATCAGTTGTTTTGTGGGGATACCGCTGCTGTGAATCAAACGGTTAACGAGGGCTATCAGGGTTTCCACACTCGTTTCGTACTGCTTGTCAGCAAGCTCGATGGAATCTTTCGCTAAAATAGTTGCATTCAGATCTGTCAGAGCACCAACCGCATGCCCTTCCATCAATTTGATTCCAATGACAAAGCCGCCGCGCGGGTTGAGTGCCAGCATGATCGGCGGCCGCCCGCCAGTGGAATCACCGGTGGCTTTTTCAAACACCAGACCTTCCTCGATAAGCCGACCTGTTATGGCAGTGACAGTAGCGGGGCTGAGACCGGTTATATGTACAAGGGCGGCACGCGAGACCAGCCCCTGTGTCTTGATGGCATTGAGAAGGATGGAGCGGTTAATGCTCCGGATGAGAGCGCGGTTGCCGCGCAGAATTGGATTCATGATATAATTTCTTTGTTTATTGAACGAACTATGTATATCATTATACGATTATTTTTGGAATTGTCAATACCATCTCAAGAACCCTCTCAAGGAGAGAATCATGCCTGCTTTGGAATTCTTCACTCCCTCTATTTCCTCCGCTCAAGCTGACCCTAAAACGGTATTTCAATTCCCGACGGTGCGCTTCACCCTGCTCACCTCGCGTATGATCCGCATCGAGTCCAGTCCCATGGGTCAGTTCGAAGACCGGCCTTCGCAGGTATTTTGGTTCCGGCGCCAACCACTCCCGAAAGCAGACCTCCATCCAAAAAAACAAACCTTGTCCATCGAAACGGATACTTTTCAGTTTACATTCAAAGATACGCCCGAAGGGCTCACCCACGACTCCCTGAAGATGGTCATAAAAAAGACCGGCGCAATCATTCATATTGATGATCCAAACCCGGGGCTTCTGCCTGGCACAGCCCGCACGCTGGACGAAACCAACGGACCTGTGCAACTTCAGCTGGGATTGATCTCCCGTGCAGGTTGGGTACAGCTGGATGATAGCCTCAGCCTGATATTCAATTCCGGCGGCTGGTTGGAGCCGCGCCCTGTTCAAACCGGTTACCGAGACCTTTATCTGTTGATTTATGGACAGGATTACAAAGCAGCCCTGCAGGATTATCAGCGGGTTGCTGGAACACCTTCCCTGCTGCCGCGCGCCTTTCTCGGAAATTGGTGGTCCCGTTACTGGGAATATTCACAGGAAGAAATTGAGCTCCTGGTAAAACGTTTTCACCTGGAACAGATCCCCCTTTCAGTATTTATCATTGACATGGATTGGCATATCACCGAAACTGGCAACACCTGCAGCGGCTGGACAGGATATAGCTGGAATCGATCCCTCTTCCCTGATCCTCC
>JAPLHI010000073.1 GCA_026389695.1 Chloroflexota bacterium | reverse complement strand
AACCATGTTTATTACCTGGGTCCAGCACTCATGCGCACAAATACCGCAGCCTTTGCAGTAAAACAGGTCTGCTTTGAAGTAGCCATCTTTCTGCTGATGTATACATCCTTCCGGGCAGAATAAAGAGCATATACCGCATTTAATACACTTCGTGTTATCCCATTCAGGATGCTGGGATTTCCAATCACCGGTGCAAAATTTCTTTGTATTCCCGACATCGGTCACTGCACATCCGACAAGCAATTCACGCCATGTTGGCAGTTTTTCAGTCGGGAATGATTTTGGCTTTTTCGTACCGGTCGTTGTTATTTTACTCAACTTTGTAGTATCGAATGCTCTTTTGCATGCATCGAAATTAGATTTAGCACGGGCGCCGAACCTTTCCTGTAATGGTTCGGTTAAAGACTCTATCTTAACAACACCGGTTGCTTTAATCATAGCGCCGAGCATGGTGGTATTAACGATATTAACTCCGATAAATTCACGGGCTATAGCTGACGCGTCAACTACCGCCAGTTTCCAGTCACCACTGAATTCCTGCTGCAGTTCTTCGACGGATTTTGTACTGTTTACGATTAATGCACCACCGGGAGCAAGACCGGCAGTAACATTTATAGCAGTTACGAGCCCGGGATCAAGCACTACCACAATATCCGGTTTTGTGACACCCGAGCGTACCCTGATAGGATCCTTGGCGCTGATCCTGTTGAATGCCAGCACCGGCGCTCCACGCCTTTCAGGACCGAAGCTTGGAAAAGCCTGAGCAAATTTACCCTCATGTATAGCTGCAAGGGCAGTCATTTCAGCAGACGTAACAGCACCCTGGCCGCCCCGGCCATGCCACCTGATTTCGATAGTATTATCCTGCTTCATACACCTTACACATTAATACAACTATGGGGTTCGATGCGCCCCTGGAGGGACTTGAACCCTCGCACCCGGCTCCGGAGGCCGGTGCTCTATCCCCTGAGCTACAGGGGCAAATAAGCTAATTAAGAAATTATTGGATTTTCCGGATTTGCCTCAAGTGACTTAGTATATCAATTTTATTTTTTGCTTGGCAAATTAATCTGTAGTTAGCTGTAAAAAAGTGGTAGCATAACAATAAAATATACAGCCATTATTACTAGGCCGAGTGGAACTCCTATCACTGCCCATTCTTTCATACTTATTTTCAATCTGGCCGCTGCTACGATATTAGGTATATTGCCGGGTATTAACATACCTCCTGCAATTAGTAATCCCATAATTATGCTAATAATCTGTTTTAACGAGGCCGTCTCCAAGAAGGATGAGAGCGGCAACAAACAGGAATACCCTTATTGACCTTATAATTACCGTCTTGAGAGTCTCCGAATATTCGATCTTGTGATCGGCTACCTTAGTTATAATGTTCTTCCCGATAAAAAAGGAGCCGAATAAAGCTAATACTATCACGCCCGGAATAATATAAATTCCAAATACTCTTAATGGGAAAAGGAAATCGGCATAATAGGGCGGACCGGATAGCTTAGCTACCATAATTGTTGATAGCGGCTCCCCTATCGGGGTGAGGCCGGCGCCCAGCCCGGCAGCAAAGCAAGACACTACGGCGAATTTAATCTTTGTTTTTTTATCTAAGGGTAACGCGGATATTATTTCTGATAATAGCACCGCTGTGACAATAACTGAGATAACACTTGATAACAACCCTGTAGCCAGAATGAGGATTGATATGAACAGATACCAGCCAAGTTTAGAAGCTATCCGTAAGATGCCTTGGCAAAAGGCTTCATGATAAAAATGGATTAATAGACCGAAGATCAGGACAACCTGAAAGATACCGATGGGCATTGAACCTATCATAACCGGCGCTCTAAGCGCCTCTATTACAAGCTCCCAACTCCATAATCCCGATATGGTAACAGCAAGTATTCCCATGAATAAAAAGAATGCCTCAAGATTCTCCTCTATTCTTTTTACAAGGAAGGGTAATATTAGCACCAGAAGGGTAATGAGCGACAATCCTATGACGATAGAGATGACAGGTTCATCCGGTATGTGTGCCATTAACAGATTAGTCAGCATAATCAGACTATAACAATCCCTTTGATTACTTTGCTTGATAAACTATTGAAAAATGTTTGTCATCAGTCCTTTTCACACGAGGATGTTTTGATTAACAATACAGGTACATTCACCGCCCGTAATACCTTCTCTGCAATACTTCCCCAGAACCACTTGGTAATACCGGAACGCCCGTGCGTAGCCATTATAATTAGATCAATATCATTGCTACCGACATAATCAACCAGGATTTCAGCAGGATTCCCGGTTAATACCACGGAACGAGCTTCTATACCCGAGCGTTTCAGGCGGTTCCTTATGCTGGTTAAATAATTATGCAGATCTTTTTGTGCATCTGTGTTGATCTGTTTTAAATCGTCATCACTGAGGGCAATTTTACCGCGAGTAGGTATCTCTATAGGCTCAGCCACGCTAATAAGTTCGACCCTGGAATTTGCAGCTTTTGCGATAGTTTTAATGTGGGGTATAACGCATTCTGCCAATAGAGACCCGTCTAAGGGTACAAGTATCTTTTTGTACATAAATTCCACCTCGCTTAAATTAGTATAATTTATCTATATTGCCGCTTTTTTCCTATAGATTATTTTATATACTTCCGCTACTAGAAGAATGCTTGAAGCACTAATTAAGGCGATAATCCAATCAATTCCATCCAGTGCGTAAGTATTGAATGAGCTTTGAAGTACAGGTAAATATACTACTACTAACAATAAGCATAACTCCCAGAGTACAGCTGCAATTAACCACCTGTTCTGTCGAACACCCAGATTGAATAATGATTTATCCAGAGAACGGCAATTGAAAGCATTGAAAAATTGTATTACGATCAGTGTCACGAAGCACAGACATTGCGCTTCGATTAGGCCTTTCCCAGAATGTAATGCCCAGCTGAAAACAATGAGCGGCGCAATACATGTCCAGATACCAATAAGCAACATATAGCTGATCACCGGCCTTGTAAATATAGTTTGCTGTCTGGGACGTGGCTTTTCTTTCATTATATTTTTTGAGTGTGGATCTATTGAGAGAGCTAATGCAGGAAGTCCGTCAGTAGCAAGATTGACATATAGTATCTGGATAGCAATTAAGGGCAAAATTCCGGCTCCAATACCAATTAATGGGCCCCCTAAGATCACAGTTGCCATGAGCAATATTTCACCGATATTACAGGAAAGCAGGTAAACCAGGTATTTTTTTATGTTGCCGAATATCGCCCTCCCTTCTTCTACCGCGGCGACTATAGATGCAAAATTATCATCTGTTAGTATCATTTCAGCAGCTTCTTTAGTAACATCCGTCCCCTTAATTCCCATAGCTATACCTATATCAGCCTTCTTTAGAGCTGGGGCATCATTAATCCCATCCCCTGTCATGGCAACGACATGCCCATGCCGGGCAAGCGCTTCAACTACACGTAATTTATGCTGAGGAGAGACTCTGGCATAAACCTCTATTTGCTCGACCATTTTCTCAAATTCTTGCTGACCGATTTTGTCAATCTCCGTACCTGTAACAGCTAATCCCTGCTTGAGTATGCCCAATTCTTTAGCTATGGCAACAGCAGTGAGCTTATGATCACCTGTTATCATCACCGTCTTAATGCCAGCTTGATCGCAAGTTTGGATGGAATGTTTAACTTCCGGCCGAGGTGGATCGATCATACCTCCCAGGCCAACTAAAACCATACCGTTATTAAGGGAGTCATCCATCTGGAAAGTATCAGGCAGACGCTTATACGCTGTTGCCAGTACTCGTAATGCTTCTCCAGCCATTCCGTGGATAATATCAACGATCTGTGATTTCTCGTTTGTTTCCAGTTTTATTTCATTTCCATCTCTATAAATATAGTCGCACGAATTCAGAATGACTTCAGCGGCACCGTTAGAGTAAGCGATAGTTCCCTCAGGTTCTCTGTAGACAGCAGTCATCCTTTTACTTTCGGAGGTGAATGGCATTTCGCCAATTCTAGGATATGCTCTACATATCTGATCAGTTTCAAGCCCTGCCTTCTTCCCTGCAACAATAAATGCTCCTTCCGTTGGGTCTCCCTTGATCTTCCAGACATTGTCCTCAGTATAAAGTTTCGTATCTGTACACAAGTTGGTTGATTTAAGGAATTTCAATAGATCCGCATCTTTTGTATGATCAATCAGTTTATCGCCGTGATAAAAGGCTCCTTTAGGTTCATAACCAACTCCTGTGATCTCAACGATTTTCCCGCTAATATATATTTTCTTCAGAGTCATTTGATCTTGGGTCATCGTACCGGTTTTGTCCGAGCAGATAATCGTTGTACATCCTAGAGTCTCGACAGCGGGCAATTTCCGGATTAAGGCATGCCTCTTAACCATTCTATTAACACCGATAGCGAGTGAAATAGTGACGACAGCCGGTAGTGCCTCCGGTACCGCGGCAACTGCCAGGCTAACGCCCCAGATTAACATTTCCAACGGTTCGTGCCCTCTGATAATCCCCATTACTGCAAGTACAAAACATAACGTAAGCGCCCCAACAGCTATCCATTTTCCCATTCTATCCAAATTTATCTGGAGCGGGGTCTTTTCTGCCTTGACTTCACTTAACATGGAGGCAATATTGCCAAATTCGGTATTCTTTCCCGTACCAACTACGACGGCTTTACCTCGGCCGTAAACAGCGGCAGTGCCTGTCAGGATCATGTTGACTCTGTCTGCTATTCCAACTTCACCATTAATCGTGGCATCAGATTTTTCAATGGGCATGGATTCTCCGGTCAATGCAGCCTCATCGGTTCTTAAATTATGAGATTCGAGTATGCGTGCGTCCGCAGGTATTCTATCTCCGGTGCGTACTAATATAATATCTCCAGGAACTATTTCCCTGGAAGGCACATCAATTTCCTCAGCGTTACGCAAGACTGAGGCCAACGGGGCAGCCATCTTTTTCAGAGCTTGAATGGCACGTTCAGCCCTATATTCCTGTATAAAGCCAAGCCCGGCGGCAAATAATACTATTATAAAAATTACAAGGGCATCATTTATCTCACCTAAGAATGCAGAAATGACTACGGCAATAAGTAGAATTATGATAAGAATGTTCTTAAACTGTTCGAATAGCAATAACCAAGGAGAAATTTTTCCTTCATCTTTCAGCTCGTTAAACCCATATTTATCTAATCTGACTTTTGCTTATTCCGTTCTTAGTCCATTTCGATTTGAATTTAGATGCGCGATTACATCGGTAGTCGAGAGGTTATGCCAGGATCGTACGATCTGTTCGGACACACCGAGCTCATTGGAAGACTTCTTAGTATTCATTATCAAATTGATCAGGTTCCTTTCAGTTCAGCTTGAACTAAAATTATATCATCCTGTGAATATCTATCCAATTGAAACATACAAACTGTGTTGTATATAATGCAAAGGTATTTTTTCCCATTGTATACACAATGATATAATAAGCGGCACTTGGAGAGGTGACCGAGTGGCTGATGGTGCCGCTCTCGAAAAGCGGTGGGCGAGAGCCTCGTGGGTTCGAATCCCACCCTCTCCGCCGTAATATTTTATTGGAGAGGTGCTGGAGTGGTCTAACAGGCGTGCCTGGAAAGCGCGTGTAGCTTTTTGCTACCGTGGGTTCGAATCCCACCCTCTCCGCCACTTAGTGTTGTGATAAGTGAAGATATGACCGATGTAATAGGATCGTCAAGGAAAGTTGGGTTGGCGCTGGGTAGTGGTGCAGCCAAGGGTATTGCTCACATTGGCGTCATTAAAGCCCTCAGAGAAGCGGATATACCTATTGACCTAATTGCCGGCACCAGCATAGGAGCGTTAGTTGGTGCATGTTATGCTGCTGATGCTGAAATATCCTTGCTCGAAGAGATTGCACTGACCTCCAATTTACGTAAACTTAGTCAGCTGCTGGATCTTAAATTTGCCTTTATTCGCAGCGGAATTTTACATGGGGGAAGGGTCGAAAGCTTTTTAAAAACTATCATTGGCGATAGGGATTTTACCGAACTGGCCATACCATTTTGCGCGGTGGCTACCGATATTAAAACCGGCAGCGAGGTAGTTATAAATCAGGGGCCTCTTATAAAAGCTGTGAGAGCAAGCATATCAATTCCCGTTGTTTTCGTTCCGGTCAATTATGATGGGCGGTATCTGGTCGACGGTGGTACGACAAATCCCGTACCTGCAGACGTAGTAAGATTTATGGGGGCAACTTTCACTATCGCTGTCAACGTGTTAAACGATCCTAAGAAACGCAAACATCTTGGTTTAACCGGAGACAAGAAATCCAATAAACCTCCCTCTCTGATCAACACTCTGATACAATCGCTTTATATAATGGAATATGAAATCATACGTGCCAGCATATTAAAAGCAGATATTATCATAGAGCCGGATGTCAGCCATATTGAAGCCTATGAGTTTTATCGCGGTGCCGAAGCTATTGAAGCCGGCTACAAAGCTGCTACCACAGTCATCCCCGAGATAAAAAACATGCTTTCAGAGTACTAAATTAAAATTCTCCAGCCAGTAATCATTTCTTTTATTTGCAATCTTTTTTATCGAGATATTTTTGGCTTTTGAAGAGCTATGTTAAAATTACGCGATACGTGTGCTATGAATAAAGAACTGAAATACTGGATAGGCTTTTCAAAGATTCCGGGTATCGGACGGGCAAAGATTGCATTGCTTAAAGATCGATTTAGGGGTCTGGAAGACGCCTGGAAAGCTTCGATACCAGAATTAACGGAAGCCGGCCTCGATCCTAAATACGCTGAGTCTATTATTAGTTGCAGGGCTAAGATAAACTTGGATCAGGAAATTGACCTTCTGGAGAAATTTCATGTTCAAGCAATTACATATGAATCGATCGAATATCCAAGATTACTGAAAGAGATAGGTGATTATCCGCCTGTTATCTACATTCGAGGTGAATTGAAAACCAGCGACGAATGTAGCCTGGCAGTGGTTGGCACACGCCGTTCCACTGCATATGGCAGGCAGGTTACAGAGGACATAGTGACAGATTTGGCTCGCAACAACATAGTGATCATAAGCGGCCTGGCCAAAGGAATCGATTCTATAGCGCATCGAGCAGCGCTGGATACGGGCGGTAGAACTATAGCGGTATTTGCATGTGGACTGGATATTGTGTACCCACCTGAAAACATAAAGCTCGCACGTGAAATAAGCGAAAGATGCGCCCTAGTTAGTGAATATCCGCTGGGAACCAAACCAAAAGCGGACAATTTCCCACGGCGAAATCGTATATTAAGCGGTTTAAGTTTGGGGGTGCTGGTTATTGAATCAGGTGAAACCGGTGGCGCTTTGATCACTGCAAACCTGGCACTTGAACAGAACAGAGAGGTCTTTGCAGTGCCTGGCAGCATTTTTTCTCTTATGAGCAAAGGACCGAACAAGTTAATACAAGACAGCGGAGCAAAACTTGTCAGAAATTATATGGATGTAATAGAAGAGCTGAATTTAAATATAGTCAGCCAGCAACTTGAGATGAAGGAAGTGATTGCGGTAAATGAAAACGAATCGATTATAATAAAATGTCTGAGTGAAGAGCCGGTTCATATTGATGAAATTTGCCGGAAAACGGGCTTGGAAACATCCAAAGTGATAAGCAATTTAGCTATAATGGAATTAAAAGGATCGGCTCGTCCTATCGGGAACATGTGCTACATATTAAACAAAAAATTAAAATAGTAGTGTAATATTGGATAATTTTTATGTCAGTTAAACTAGTTATTGTAGAGTCACCCGCTAAGGCCAAAACGTTGAAACGCATTCTGGGTAAAAATTACGTAATTAAGGCCTCCATGGGGCATGTACGTGATTTACCTGAGGACGAATTAGGTATCCAAATTGAAAACGAATTCAAACCTGTATATAAAACCATTAGCGCGAGACGCTCTTTAATTAGAGAGATTAAGGAGCAAGCTAATAGTGCTTCAGCTATATATCTTGCAACAGATCCGGATCGTGAAGGTGAAGCCATATCATGGCATCTTATCGAGGCGGCAAATCTTATTAAAGATGGTATCCCCATAAGGCGAGTAACATTCCACGAGATTACGAAAGAAGCTGTTGAGCAAGCTTTTGAAAATCCCCGTTCTATTGACATGAAGATGGTTGACGCACAGCAGGCAAGAAGGATACTCGATAGACTCGTAGGATACAAGCTCAGTCCTCTCTTATGGAAAAAAATTCAAAAAGGTCTGTCGGCAGGAAGGGTGCAATCTGCTGCTCTCAGGATAATCGTTGAAAGAGAGCGGGAGATACTTGGCTTCACTCCCATAGAATACTGGACAATCCAGGCTGAACTTGCCAAGCAACAATCACAGCATGGAAATTTCAGGGCAAACTTTATTGGCGATATAAATGGGGAAAAGCTGGCAATTTCTGCTAAAAACCAATGTGATAAAATCCTGAAAGAACTTTACAAATCTGAATACACTGTTATATCTGTACGTAATAAGCAAGTTGGACGCCAGCCAGCACCTCCATTCATTACCAGCACACTACAGCAGGAAGCGTGGCGCAAACTTCATTTCACCGCTAAAAAAACTATGTTTATAGCGCAGCAACTTTATGAAGGATTGGCTATAGGTGAGGAAGGTGATACGGGTCTCATAACGTATATGCGTACTGACTCCACACACATTGCGGCTCCTGCAATTGAAGAGACGCGAGATTATATTGCAAAAAAATTCGGCGACAAATTTTTGCCTTCACAGCCGCGAATTTTTAGTAAGAAAGTGAAACTGGCCCAGGAAGCGCATGAAGCTATAAGACCTACAAAAATATTCCGTGAGCCTGAGCTTATTAAGCAATACCTCAACAACGAACAGTTCAAGCTTTATGAATTAATTTGGAAACGAGCAGTTGCCAGCCAGATGTCTGTTGCTTTATATGATACTATCACAGTAGATATTAGTGCAGAATACGGAAATTCTGGTAAAGGATATTTATTTCAGACAAATGCTTCTGTACTTAAATTCCCCGGTTTTATGTCCTTGTATATTGAAGGTAAAGACGATGAAAAGGATGAATACGAGGGGAAAACAGTTGCTTTGCCTGATCTTGTTGAGGGTGAAAAGGTAAAACTCATAGAACTCTACCCCGAGCAAAATTTCACACAACCTCTGCCTAGATACACCGAGGCAACTTTAATCAAAGCTCTGGAACAAAAGGGCATTGGTAGGCCAAGTACTTACGCTCCCATTATTTCTACGATTTCAGACAGGAATTACGTTTATAAAGAAAATGGTAAGCTGCATCCAGAGGATATCGGCATGGTTGTGAATGATTTATTGGTGAATAATTTCTCTGATATCATGGACTTAAATTTTACAGCGAAAATGGAAGACGAGCTTGATGAGATTGCTAAGGGAAAAAGGAAATGGAACTCCGTCATTAAGAACTTCTATACACCATTTAACCGTGATCTGGAAAAAGCTCAACAGAACTTGAAGAAAGTGGTAATACCTTCTGATGAGTCCTGTCCCGAATGCGGTAAGCCTATGGTTATTAAAACAAGTAAATATGGGAAATTCCTTGCATGTAGCGGCTACCCAAAATGCAAGGGGAAAAAAGCAGTAATAGCACAAAATAAATCAGGTACTGCAGATCAACCCGCAGATAAAATTGAACTTCCCGACGAGGTTCTGAACCAGCTTTGCCCTGACTGTGGAAAATCAATGGTTCTAAGATCTGGGCGCTACGGAAAATTCTTGGCTTGTTCAGATTATCCACAGTGCAAAGGAAAGAGGCCGATAAAGAGTGCTGCTGCAACAGGAGAAACATCATC
>JAPLHI010000196.1 GCA_026389695.1 Chloroflexota bacterium | reverse complement strand
TTCACGTCCGCTGTTTAGAGACCTGAGTAAAGCGGTCAGCAGTGTAAGATACGGAACAGGCACCTTAAGCGCCAGGGCGCGGTTCAAAGGCTCTCCGAAGATTGCCTCGATCTCCATAGTACGTCCTTCCACGAAATCGATCATGGTACTCGGTCTGTATGCCCCCATAGTAGCAGTTCTTTTAAACATGCTGTCGATAACTGCATCACGATTAATTTGTGTGTGCTCCGAATGATGTTTCAAATCAGCATTCCCGGCAGCAATGACCTCTTTCATCAATCTGACTGCTGCACTATGAAGGCCAGGATCGGCAAGTATGCGATCGGTCGTAATTCCACCCGCGGCGACGCATAGCCCGGCGAAGGGAATGTTCCAGCATAGCTTTTCCCAGCGGGCGCGAAGCAGCGAAGGCGCCTCGATGACCTGTACCTTGCTTTGCGACCAGAGCGACATAGCGGCTGTCAACTCGGACGGATTATCCTGAAAATGCCCGACGGTAACCTGCCCGTACGCCAGGTGATGTACGTGCCCCGGTTTACCGCGGTTGATACAGGTAAATGCCATCCCGCCGAAAATCCTTTCCCCTCCGAACCACCGTGCAAAGCTGTCCTCAAGACCCAATCCATTCATCAGTACAAGAATGCGGGTGTGGGATGTGATGCAGGGCTGCACCAACTTCCGGGCATCGTCGATAGAGGTCGCCTTCAGAGCGCAGATTACCCAGTCAACGGGCCCGATATCCTCGCTATTCTTGAAGATTTGGGGATGGGTCAAGGTGAAATCACCGTCCGGGCTGGTTACGTTCAAACCAGAAGCATTCACTGCATGGTAATCGCGCCTTACCAGAAAGCGAACATCGTGTCCGGACTCGGCAATCCTTCCTCCATAATAGCTCCCCACTGCACCGGAACCGATAACGGCTACACTTTGTAGTGTGCTCATACTATTGTTTACCCTTCAGATTTGTAAAATTGATGCGAGGATAGATATAATCACCTGTTAGATTAATAACTAATCCTCGCAGTTTTCAGGTATCTAATTCCCATGATTTTACAGGAATTAAAACTGTTCAGACAAATTTATGATTATGTGACAGGAGAATATCGCATATTATTAATCACAGGATAGCGCAAGATATTATGAAAAAATCGAAAGTAGCCGTGGTGAGATGTACCGGATATGATGATGAGCTGGTATATGGCGCGATCAAGAGAGGCATGGAATTAATGGGCGGGATTTCCTGCTATGTAAAACCGGGTGAAAAAATAGTATTAAAACCCAATGTGCTGTGGGGGTCCGACCCTGAAAAGTGTGTGACTACGCACCCGGCGGTATTCAAAGCGGTGGGGAGGTTGTTACAGGAAGCCGGCGCGAAGCTAACTTACGGTGATTCTGCGGGGTTTGGTAAATCCGAGGCTCATGTGCAAAGAGCCGGTTTGAAAAGGGCAGCCGATGAGCTGGGAATAGCGTTAGCCGATTTTGATAGTGGCCAGGTAGCCGTTCATAGATCAGGCCTGTTGAATAAAAGATTTATCATAGCCAATGGCATATTAGCTGCCGAGGGAGTTGTGAGCATGCCGAAACTGAAGACACACGGACTGACCAGACTTACCGGCGCCATCAAGAATCAGTTCGGGTGTATACCCGGTACCATCAAAGGCCAATTTCACCTCAAAATGCCTGATCCCTATGATTTCGCAACGATGCTGGTGGACTTGAATTCACTGATCAGGCCGCGATTGTTCATCATGGACGGCATTATCGCCATGGAAGGCAACGGCCCCAGAAACGGGAACCCGCGCAAGTTGAATGTATTGCTGCTTTCCAGCGATCCGGTTGCCCTTGATTCAATAGCCTGTAAAATTATTGATCTCAATCCGGAATTTGTACCAACATCAAAACCGGGAGAGAAAGCGGGTCTCGGTACATACCATTACGATGAAATTGAGACAGTCGGCGATGATGTTGATTCGTTTATTACAAGGGATTTCGATGTAATCCGCAGGCCACCCGTCCCGGCTACCAGCGGGCGCATCAGGACGTTCTTAAAGAACCGGGTAACTCCAAGGCCTGTTATAGATAAAGCCAAATGCACCCGTTGTGGTGTATGCTCAAAAGTATGCCCGGTTGAGCCCAAAGCTATTGAATGGAATCCCGATGATAAAAGTAAGTTTCCCGAACATAAATATGACCTGTGTATCCGCTGCTACTGCTGCCAGGAATTATGCCCGGAGGGCGCCATTAGCATAAAAAATACACTTTTAGGCAGCATTATTTCACGTTAGCATTGTATAGGGGCCGTAGCAGGCTTCCCTTATTCAGGATTACGCAACAATATTGAAATATTTGTGTTAATAATAGAAGATATTATGCTGCAAAACATCCATTTTATCATTGAATAACCGTTATTTTTCTAATAAATCTCACAAGGAGTAAAAAGAAATGAAGATATATACTGTGTTTAAACTCAGTATTGTGATTGCCCTGGTATTGCAGGTCACTGCCTGTATTGCGCCACAACAGCCTCCCAAGGTTCCTCCTGCAACCACAAAACCAGCGATGCCTCAGGTAGTTCACGATCCGGTTATCAAGGACATAGCAGGCTTAAGGGAGTGGACTCCTTCTACTGAAGGCGAGCTTACCTGCTATGCGACCGACTATTATGGAAGGCCGCTTACCTACAGCTGGGCGACGGACAATGGCACCATCAAAGGAGAAGGACAGAAGGTCACCTGGATCACCCCCGACACTGTAGGAGATTGTGTAGTCACGGTTAAGGTCTCCAATAACGAGGGTGGATCAGCCAGCTTCAGCAAAACTTTTAAAGTAACTACAAATCCTTATGGTAACCTAGATCCATCGGAAAATGTTGTAGTTAATTTAAAGCTTTTCCTGTCGTCCAACGACATAGTTAAAGAGTCAGCGACCGTAAAGATGTGGCATATTGTAGAGATCAAATGCGTGGTGCAGAATGAGGACCCCAATACTCTGATATTTAGATGGTCTGTGCCCGGCGGTAAGCTGTTAGGTACAGGAATCATTGAAGGAAAAGCCAGTAGCATCGGCTGGGTTGTGCCGGGAGTAGGAGGCCAATATACAGTCACTGTCTTGGTGACCGATAAGACAGGCCGCGAAGCAAGAGGTCAGGTTGATTTTAATGTAGTCAACGAATTCAATTAACAGGGGCAAGGGAGTTATCGGCCAAACGTATTTGTACCTATCACGGTTACTAAAGGCTGGCAGATGCAGACCGGGAATTCATTGCTGTATTATGGGAAGGTGACAGCCTTATTTATGCCACTTTTGCATATAAGCGCGAACCGTCTATAATATGATCGGCGGAAAGTTAAAATATCTCTGCAAGGGATATAATTATAAGGAACCGGGAATTATTTGGAGAACAAATGAAAATATATTGCAGTCAAAGTTTATATATGAGTTGTTCCCTGATTATTATTTCGTTGTTCGGTTTATTATTATCGTGCAGCGAACCGGTTGTTATCAATTATTTTTCTGCTTCACCCACTACTGTTACAAAAGGTCAGGCGGTTACACTTCAATGGAGTGTCAGTGGAGCTGCCAGGGTTAATTTAAATAATGATATCGGTGATGTTGCCCATTCGGGGAAAGCGATAGTCATACCTGTAGCAACGACAACTTATGTTTTAACTGCAATTAATAGCTCACAAACTTTAACCAGGGAGATCAGTATTACCGTGAATACATTGCCTGAGACAAGTAGTACGCAAGCGGACACAACCACCGGGCAGACCTCCGCATCAAAACAAGAAGATAATTTTATAGGGACCCCCGCAGTACTGAGGTATGATAATTTAGATACTGTCACTGATAACTATCTGTCAAACCAGGTCGCTGTCTGGCATACATATGCCAAGCAACCCGGTTCTGTCGCTGTTGCCTCGGCATACTATGCAGGAGATACTCGCAGAGGTTCTGTTGGCCCTGCCGTAGTTCCAGTTAGAAGTCCCTTGATCATACTGCCACTTAAAGATGGCATGGTTTGCATAGTTAAGAATTACGCAAACCTGTCATATCAATACTATAAAATCACCTCCACGGGGTATGACAATATTCTGGATGATGCTGAACGGCTGAACCAGCTAGGCTGGGGCTTGATGACCACGTTTTCTCCTGAGAGATTTCCTTTTAAAATTCAAAAGATAAATATTGCCGCTGTTACCAACCACACAGGCCCGCCGGAAGAATATGAGAAGTATCATTTTGTTGTACGGATACTGGATGGAAATA
>JAPLHI010000091.1 GCA_026389695.1 Chloroflexota bacterium | reverse complement strand
GGATATACCGTCCCGCCTCGATTTCAGGAATAATTCAATAGCTGTGGCTGCATCCGTGATGTCTTTGACCTGTTTGCTGGGTTTGCAAGTATGCAGGATGGCTTGAATCAGTTTCTCGGACGGATTTCTTTTGCCATTCTTGACCTGAGAAATGTAAGATTTCGACAGTTTGCTTAACTCTGCAAGTTCGGAAACAGATAATTTGTTAAGCAGTTTAGATACGTTTACAGGGATTCGAATTCCCTTGGGGGCACCAATCCTCAATTCCTGCTATCATATATTCAAGTATGTGCGAGGAGTTGGATAGTATTAGAATCTGGAGGGAAAAATTATTGCTCGCAGGTCTGGAATCTGGCGTATTATACTAATTACGATTCTGCTGGTTATCACAATTGCCTGTGAAACACCCGCGACGACCCCGGCTACTACTCAACCCGTAGACACAACTCCTAAAATATCCCTGGATGCTACCTCACTAACCTTTACATTTACGGAAGGAGACACAAAAACACAGACCAAAAACCTGTATCTGATGAATGAGGGGGGGGGTGTCCTGATCTACGCTACGCGTAAGTCGGTTGACTGGATGTGGATGAATGAGCCCGATGGAGCGTGTGAGAAAGGATATTCCAAAACAATAGAGATATTTGTTACCCCATCGGGTTTAGCGGCGGGCACTTACAAAGATAATCTTGTAGTCAGCGCGCAGAAAGCATCAAATACACCACAGACTATACCGGTTACTTTGATAGTTAACCCGGCACCTGTATCACCGGGTGGCTCGGACGCACCTGTACAAAAAAAACCGGTTCCTCCGCCCCCATGGGAGTATAACGAATATAAAAACGATACGTACGATTTCGTATTAAAATATCCCAAAGAATACCAGGCTAAGCAAACACCGACCAGTGGCACGGTGTTTAGCGCGGTGGCATTGCAAAGTACATCTTCCAGCAACAGCATCATGGTTGCAATAAAACCCCATTATGATTTCAGAACTTCAGCGGATGAATGGGCTAAAGACCTGTTAAATTTAATGAGCGCCAAAGCCAACCTTAAAGTGATATCTCAAGAAGAGATAACGCTGCCTGACGGCGTAACACAGGCCACTGAAATAGTTTACCAATCGAAGGTGGCGGGCACTCAACACTATGATATTTACGTGATGGGTGTTTCTATAAGGAATCGGTGGATATTTTTCAGCGCTATTAATAACCTCTTAAGTCCCGATGATGATCTTCCAAAATGGAAAGAAATCGCTCGTACACTGGAATTCACCCAATAACTAGGGCGCAATCCATTTTTCTTTGGTAACCACCTGCACCGAATCGCCCTGTTTCGAAGGTATCATATGCAGGTTGTAAGAAAGGGTCTGTGCGGAATTATTCTTCATCACGTAGTTGAATCCCGTCACACTGGCAGTGTAACCGGTCTTGTCCGTGCGCCGGAGCGGGATCTCAACGGGAACTCCGTTAACTTCCAGTGACATATCAGCGGTGAGGTACTCGAACCAGAAATCGATGGGCTTCTGCGCCGTCACCTGCCTTTCTTCCTTATATCCCGGTGGCAAACCTATGGAAAAGATGCTGTTGCTTGCCGTAACGGTAACATTCCGTTCAGTGGTACTTGGAACCTGGCCGGTAGGCGCAGCGGAAGGTGCGGGAGCCGTCTCCACCTGCTGGTTATCCGGTGATGGAGGCGGGTAAACTTTAATGCCACCCTGTAGGGGATTGGCCGGGTTGGCGCAGCATGCGACCATGAAAATCAGCGCTGCCGATGCAATTATTATTGAGACGGTCTTTACTTTCATAGCACTGCCTCCAATTCCAAATAATCTGTAAAGATGAGCCAACAAGGTATATTCAGGCTTCCTAATTCAGTTCGCGGATTTTCTGCTTATGCTCGTCCAGTGCCCGGTCGTACTGTGCGTCGAGCTCGCTGGAAATCTGCCTCCACTCCTCCTGTAGCTGAAACTGCAGCTTTTGTTCCAGCGCTGCCTGGTTGCCTCCTGCACCCCCCATCGAGCGGGCCGTCTGCTGGATGGCGGACTCAGCTTTCTTCTTGAATTCGGCATAGGTTTGCTGCAACGCAACCTGGTACTGGTTTAAGAGAGTATTAACCAGGCCGAAAAGAGATTCAAGCTGCTTTTTATTCTCCTTGAGGATCTTCAAACCTGTCATCGACCTGGTAGTTCTTCTCATATCCTCTTCATTATGCGGCAGCGCGATATTTCTCAGCAATATCTCTTCAATACCCTTTTTAATATGCGCGGCGGCATCATTCACGGCATTTTTTGCCAGCTCGCCGGCGAGGTCGTATTTATCGTCCTGCAGGTACAAAGACGCTATCCTGTTCCCCTCTGGCTCGTATTTGATCTTGTTCAACTCGTCGGGACTGGCTTTGCCCAGCTTATCCGCTTTCTCCATGGCTATCTGCCATGCGCTTTTCATTTCTCCCATATTTAAGCCTCCTCAGTAATATTCAAGATAATGTATAACACTGGCTCCAGCGTTTGCGGTGTTCTTCCTTGAGCTGCTGGAAGCGTGACTGGAAAGCCGGTGAAGCCAATTTGTCCGTGCTCATGATGAGGGCATCCTCGTGGTTGTCCTGGTAATATTTTATTCGGGTCCCCGCGATGGTAAACCCGTATTTCTCGTAGAGCAACTGCGGCACGGTATTGGAAACACGCACTTCCAGAGTCACCGAGTGTGCATGCAGCGCCATAGCCAGGTCGATAATGACGATTAAAAGCCATTCCCCCAGTCCCTGACGCCTGTGAGAACTCTTGACCGCGATGGTTGTAACGTGCGCCTCATCCACCATCATCCAGATGCCCACTACGCCGACGAGATATTCCCTGGATGCCACTACAGGCCCGGTCCCGAAGAAGCGGTCATGGTTCAGCAGATGCCTGAGAAATGATGTTACCCTTTTTATGCCGCCGGGCCGTGGTTGATCAGCCGTATTGCCATCTTCGTTATCCCGGTAAATTACGAAATAATGAGCCAGCTTATTCCGCAGTTCCATACGGAAGGAGTTGGGCGTCGGATGTGGCCATTGAGTGGGGAAGGCATCCCGGTCGATATCCACTATCTGGGGAATGTCCCCGTCTTTCATCCTTCTAATATGATAGCGTGTGTTTTGCTCCATAGTTCGAATTGCCGTAAATACAATAAAAATTTTAACATATTTGAGAGTTAGATGTTCTTAAGAGGGGCTTCTATCTTTTCAAGATGTATTTGAATATACTATTATTAATCTGATTTGCAGGTGGAGTTATGAGTGAAAGAAAAATCGTTGCTGAAGTGTCAGTAGTGCCCATAGGAACGGGCAGCGCCGGCGTGAGTGAATATGTGGCGGCATGCATCGACGCTGTATCCAAAAGAAAGAAAATATCCTACCGTGCATGCATCGACGCTGTATCCAAAAGAAAGAAAATATCATACCGTCTGAATCCCATGGGCACTGTGCTGGAAGGCCCCCTGGAGGAAATTTTGGAGGCTGTCAAAGAGATGCACGAGGTGCCCTTTAAGAAGGGCGCTATGCGGGTGGTAACCACGCTGAAAATCGATGACAGGCGGGATAAGCCGCTGACTATGCAGGGAAAGCTGGACAGGGTGAAAAAATTAAAGCCTGACGTAAAATTGTGAAAAAAGGAATCGATTTAAAAGTACGTATAGCGCCGGGTCATAAAAAAGGCCTGCTGCTGGCTAACCCCGTCATGGGGGCATCCGGCACCTGGGGATATGGCGATGAATTCTGCGACCTTTTTGATATCAACAGGCTCGGCGCCCTAATCTGTAAGGGAACCACACTGAAGCCGCGGAACGGTAACCCCCAGCCGCGCATTATTGAAGTGACGTCCGGCATTTTGAACTCGGTAGGACTGCAAAACATC
>JAPLHI010000169.1 GCA_026389695.1 Chloroflexota bacterium | reverse complement strand
GCGATCGTTAAACACGATGATCAGACTATTTATATGGTGCGTGAGACTAAGGGAACGAGGGATTTCCTGAAGCTGAGAACTGCCGAGTCGGATAAGGTGCGTTGTGGGGAGAAGCATTTTGAGGAGATAGGTGTTTCGTTTGCAGTGGTAACAAACGCGAATCAGGTTTAGCCAAGTTGCTTCTTAAAAAATATTAATTTGTCCGATGCCCCGGTGGCCAGTGGCTTAAATCTTAAAAACCGTATGCCGCTGCCAATCCGGAGATGTATTGGGGAAATCGGTGCGGTAATGCGCTCCGCGGCTCTCTTCCATCAGCAAAGCAGCTTCAGCCACCAGCCGTGCGTTTATTACCATCGCGCTTAGTTCGTAAGATGTGCGGTCTGTAGGTTGGGGCAAAATATTTTGCCACGTAGCCAGAATACCCGCCGCACGGCGGAGGTTGTCACCGGAACGTACAATGCCGACCTCATCCCATAACAGGGATTGCAGGTTGGGCAGGTTTAACAATGGAATATCACCGGAAGTTGCCTGAAGGCTGAGAAGGTGGCAGTTTGCTTCAGGTGTTTTTGGATTGAGTAGATGTTTTTCGGGCATTTGTGTTTTTTCAATGATTCTTTTACTGAAAACAACCACTTCAAGCAAAGAGTTCGATGCCAGTCTGTTGGCGCCATGCACTCCGGTACAGGCTGTTTCGCCGGCCGCGAAAAGGCCGCGTATATTGGTTTCACCCCAGGTATTAACCTTTACTCCACCCATCAGGTAGTGAGCGGCGGGTGCTACAGGGATAAGCCCTTTGGTAATATCCAGACCGTGATCCATGCAGAACCGGTAAATATGCGGAAACCTGGTGGTGATTTGAAGCGGCGGAATGTGGGTGACATCCAGAAAAACCCTGTCGCTTCCTGTTTTTCGCATTTCGGTAACTATGCTTCTGGCTACAATATCCCTGGGAGCCAGTTCGCCTTCAGTTGCATAGTCGGGCATAAAACGATATCCATCCACATTGCGTAAAATGCCGCCTTCGCCCCTGACTGCTTCGGTGATCAGGAAAGGCCACACGCCGGGAAGACGGAGAGCGGTAGGATGAAATTGAAAGAATTCCATGTCAGTGATCTCCGCCCCGGCACGGTAGGCCAGCGCTATGCCATCTCCTGTTGCGGTGTCAGGATTGGTAGTGTATTTATACAGCCTGCCCGCTCCACCGGTTGCCAGTATCACAAAACGGCATTCGTATTCTTCGCTTATACCGCTGCGGAAATCCGTCGCTTTAACTCCCTTTACCTCGCCCTTATCAATCACTATATCCGTGGCCAGGCAGTATTCCAGCACAGTAACCGCCGACATGCGGACCTGTTCACTCAGTGAATCCTCGATATACTCACCGGTGGCATCGCCTCCGGCGTGCAGGATTCGCGGGACGCAGTGAGCGGCTTCCCGGGCAAGGGCGATCTCTCCATCCTGTGTATCGAAAGGTACTCCGTATCTGATTAGATCGCCTATACGATCGGGCGCTTCGTTGACCAGTATTTTGACCGCTTCAGGATCACATAATCCCGCTCCGGCTTTAATCGTATCGTCATAATGCAGCTCGGGAGAATCGTTTTTACCTATAGCGGCGGCAATCCCTCCCTGCGCGTG
>JAPLHI010000115.1 GCA_026389695.1 Chloroflexota bacterium | reverse complement strand
CACAGCCAGCTTAGAAGTTCCCACCGTTGTGAAGGTGCCCTGATTGCCATAAGCGTTTGATCCGTCCGGAGCCTGCCCAACGGCCTGAAAATAGTATGTTGTACCCTGGCTCAGGCCGGATATCGTTGAAGAGAAAGGCCCCGACCCGGAAAACGTCTGGGCCTGCGATGTCATACCATAATCCGATGTAGTGCCGTAATTGAACCATACCTGTACGGATCTGGCGGTTCCCATACTGTCGATATAACCATTCAACGTGGCTACGGTCGAGTCAATGCCGCTGGCCGTACTGGTGGATATTGACACTGGCGAGGCAGAAGTTGTTCTAAAAGAGCTTTGCTGCCCGTGTGTAGTCATGCCGTTGGAAAAAGCTGCTGCGCGGAAATAGTAGGTGACACCCGGCGCCAGCCTGGTTAAACTGGCTGTAAAATTGCCCGGTGCGCCCATTGCCTGCTGTGAGGTCGTATTGCCGAAGGTAGTATCTGTACCGTACTCAAACCAGACATAGACAGTATTAGTCGAGCCCATATTATTAAGATAGCCGCTCACCAGTGCTGAATTAGCCGTCGTTTGTGAGGCCGGACCTGTGCTTACCGAAACCGAGGGTGCGAATGAAGTGGTGAAAACGCTGTCAAAACCGTTAGCGGTCACGCCGCCCGCTGCATTGGGTACTGCTAGGGCACGGAAATGGTACGTGGTCCCCGGTGTCAAACCCTGAAGGTTGGCATTGAACATACCCGGGGAATACATCGTCTGCATGGCGGTTATCTGTCCATAGGCGGTTGTCGGACCCCACTGGAACCAGACATTGGCGCTCTGGTAGCCGCCTATCGTGTTAAGGTAACCCATAATAGTGGCGGATGTGGCCGTGACATTTGACTCGGCTCCGGTGCTGACGCTCAGGCTACCGCCGCCACCCGCCGTGGTAAAAGAACCGGGCGAACCGCGCACCGCCGATACTCCGATAACCGTTGGCAGGGCCACAGCTCGGAAATAATAGGTTGTATTCTGATTAAGGCCCGATATGGGGATACTGAAAGCGCCAGGCGAGCTCATCACCTGCTCGCCTGAGTTAGCACCATAGCCTGTAGAAGGGCCGTACTCAAACCAGACCTTGACAGCAGTATATGATCCCATGGATGACAAATAACCGTGAAGTATTGCCGAGTTCTGTGTGACGCTGGAAGCTGCGCTTGTTTCAACCTGAATTGGTGCCTGGGGAACTGCATGCTGCGTTTCAAAGGAGACATAGGCGCCTTCGGCTTTCTGCCCTCCCGGTATGGGGGCGAGCGCAACTGCGCGGAACTGGTATGTAGTACCCATACTGAGGCCGCTTACATAATGGCTGAAGGGGCCCGGTGTACTCATGGTCTGCTGAGTTGTACTCCCATTGCTCCATTCGAAGTATACGACTACTGATTGGTAAGGGCCGAGGGAACTCAGGAAGCCGTTAAGTGTAGCAGAGTTGGTCGTTATATTACTGGCGCTATCAGTCGACACCTCGATTGCACCTTCTTCCTGGGCCCAAGCAGTCGATTCCGGCACCAGGGTCGAGTTCAAAGCCGGCACAGGTGAAGTCAGCACTAAGATAAGAAGAAGGGCGATTACCGGACCTGTAAGCCTTTGTAACATATTATCCTCCGTTTTATCTCTGGCGTTGCAATAGGGTAATCCTCGCTATCCCGAAAGGTACAGCCGTTAGTTCATATTGACCGATAAGTACATATTACCTTATCGTAGTTCCGGGTTGTCAATAGCTCATTGGTATTATACTAAGTGGACGAAAGGGTAAAATTGTATTTAAACTTCGTGCGGTGCTACAATTTGCTGGTGTAAAAAATATTCCCAATTTACTGTGCTATCTTCGACAATTCATTAAAGTGACAAAGAGGAATTTCAACATGAAGATTTACCATATTAAATCCTTAAATAAAGCGCTGTTTAGATATATCCCCTTTTTATTGCTGGCCGCGGTATTAGTTACAGGTTATGCCTGCACGGCCGGGGAAAAAGCCTACAAGGGGAATCCGGAAGCTGTGCAGTGGAATGAGAAAGGCATCGGATTGTACCAGGGGGAGGAATATGAAAAGGCGCTGCTGAATTTTGATAAGGCTATTGACGCCGATCCGTCAAACCCGGCAGTCTGGTTCAATAAAGGGCAGACACTGGATGCCCTGAAAAGGTATCAGGAGGCTATCGAATGCTACGACCAGGCTATTAATCTTGATCCCAACTTCGCCGGGGCCTGGAATAATAAGGGTATGTCAAATAACGACCTTGAACAATATGACAAGGCGCTGGAATGTCTTGACAAGGCGATCGCGTTGAACGGCAGCAACGCCTTATACTGGGCGAATAAGGGCATGGTATTTCTTGGTCAGAACAAATATAAAGAGGCGGTACCCTGTTTTGAAAAAGCCACCTCCCTCGATTCTGATAATTTTGAGCTCTGGGCAAGGAAGGCTTACGCCCAGATGAAAACCAAGCTTTTCGACGATGCTTTGAAATCTGCGGATAAGGCTATTTCACTTAACCAGATCAGCTCGCTGGCCTGGGGCTATAAGGCCAAAGCTCTGCATGAGCTGCGCAGGTACGATGAGGCGCTGGTGGCCTTCGATAAGGCACTGGGGCTGGAACCTACCAACCCCGCGCTGTGGTACAGCAAAGGTTTGACTCTGGAAACGCTTAAGCGCAACGATGAAGCCAGTAAGTGCTATGACAAGGCCCGAGCGCTGGGTTACCAGTTTTAGGTTGCCTTTTTTCTGTCTTTATACGCAATGTATTATCATTTTCCCTTCTGGCATGATACCCTATTAATGGAGGTTTTATGAGTACCGACAATGCTGCGGAAAAGCGCAAACCAAATGAAAAGCAGCTTTCCGTAGATAACACCGAACCGCTTCATACATCCCAGGAAAGCGGAGCCAGGAGAAAGCTGGATATTGAAATCAGGGAGATGGAGGTTGATGATATACCTGCCGTGTTCCATTTAGGTGAGCAGGTATTCACGGCGGAAAAAAATCCCACACTATATCGCACCTGGGATGAATTTGAGGTCATCTCCATGTTCAATGAAGACCAAGAGTACTGCCTGGTAGCTGAACAGGAAGGTGAAATTATCGGCTTCGCAATGGGAAATATAGTCACCAAGAAGAAATCCGCCTGGAAATACGGCTACCTGGTATGGATGGTGGTCTCTCCCGAGTTCCAGAGGCAGGGCGTGGCCAGCAGGCTATTTAATAAATTTGCCGACAAAATGGTTGAGGACGGTGTTCGCATTTTCCTGGTGGACACCGAAGCGGATAACCTGCCGGCGCTGCATTTCTTCCGCGCCAAAGGATTCGGCAGCCCGGAGCAGCACATTTACCTGACCTATAATCCGGCGGCCACCGAGCAGCAGAAAGAGAAAAAGCGAGGCTTGAGGGGGAAGAAGAATGGCAACAACCACAAGCACGGCTCCTGAAGTCAAACCTGAAAGGCTCCGGGAGCTCCTCAGAAAGCTGGTGGACATCTACAGTCCGTCCGGCAAGGAAGAGGAGATTCTGCAATTCACCGAAGATTACCTCAAGGATGTCGGGCTTAACGTTAAAAAGCAGCCTGTAGATGAGAACCGCTATAACATTGTGGTGCTGCCTCCCAAAACGGATGAAGTCGACCTTTGCTTCGTCGGCCATCTTGACACCGTTACAGCGCACGACCTGGATGATTTTGGTTTTTACGAGGAAGAGGAAAAGGCCTTCGGCCTGGGCAGCTCGGACATGAAGGGTGGCTGCGCGGCCATGATCGAAGCCTTTAATGCCCTGGCTGAGCGCAGGGGCAGGTTCCCCTCGGTAGGGCTGGCGCTCGTCGTAGGTGAAGAGGAGGAAAGCGACGGCGCCAAGACACTGGTAAGGGAGTACCGCTTCCCCTGGGCCGTGGTGGCCGAGCCGACCAATATGGTTCCCTGCCTGGGTCATTACGGCTACCTGGAAGTGCTGCTGCGCACACGTGGCAAAAAGGCCCACTCTTCCATGCCGGAGCTAGGCCAAAACGCCATTGAGAATATGCTCAAACTTCTTCTGCAGGTTACGGAATATGCAACATCAGCTCCCAGCGGCCTGGTTTACAATATCCGCCAACTTTCAGGGTTTCCAGGGGGATTCGTAGTACCGGATACCTGCGAGGCCTGGCTGGACCTACACCTCCCGCCTGATTCCCGCATGGACGTGCTCAAGGCGGAACTGGAAGAACTGGTTGAGAGCGCCAGCAGGAAAATCACCAGCCTGGACGCTTATATCAGATTTGAAAACACGCAGTCGGGCTACCGCATTTCACAGGAAAGGCCGCTGGTACGTAAACTGAGAGAAGTGTGTAAAAACATGAAGGTTGCCTGGGAGACACAGGATTTCCGCAGCCACTCCGACGGCAACGTGCTGTGGGGCGCAGGTGTCGATCCCATAATCTTCGGCCCGGGGCGCCTGGAAACGGCGCATACGCCGGAGGAATCGGTGAATTTCAACCAGGTGGTTCAGGCAGCCCAGCTCTACCTCAGCTTTGCTCTGGCAATGGAAGCGGCAGACAGGGAAGGATATGCCCAGGTAGCGAAGATGTTCAGGGCCGCTGCGGAGGCTGAAACGGTGCATGCTATCAACCACCTAAAGGCACTTAAAGGCATTAAAAGCACAAAGGAAAACCTCCTGGCGGCTATCGGCGGGGAAACCCATGAGTTCAAGAGCATGTATCCGCAGATGATTGCCGATGCCAAAGCTGAGGGAAATAAGGAAGGTCAGCGCTCGTTTGAGTTTGCCAATGCCGTCGAGCAGATACATGCGAAATTGTATCAGGCGCTGCTGGATAACATGGGCAAGGGCAAAGAAGAGTACCACCCCTATTACGTTTGCCCGGTGTGCGGGTACACGTCGGAACGGGACGCCCCCGACACCTGCCCTGTGTGCGGGACGAAGGGGAAGGTGTTTAAGAAGATAGAATAATTTATTCCGTAGGGACGTACCTTGAGGTGCGTCCTTTCACAGGGCTGTCATTGCGAGCGATAGCGAAGCAATCTCACAATGAGATCGGATGGAGAGATTGCTTTGTCGCTATGCTCCTCGCAATGACACTATACAAATTTTATAGAGTTTTAGTATTGGAATTTGGTATTTGGAGCTTGGAATTTAAAGCTTCTAAAACCATCATTTTTCGGTGAACAGTACCTTCTCAACTTCCCTGATCCTGTCCAATCCTTTGATCTCGTGGGGAAAGAGGGGAAGCTCGGAGGTGAGCAGGCCACCGTATTTAACCCAGATCAGCTCCAGGTATTGCTTCTGCTGCGCGGCGCGCTCCTGCATGAAAGCGGAATCAGGCGATTTGACCACATTATTAATAATCAGCCGGCTTACTTTAAAGCCGAATTTATCCATCTCGCTGAAGATGCCGTCGAGCTGGTTGACCGCCAGCGCCTCGGGTATGGCCACAATATTGAAATCCACGCTATTGCGCAGGAAAGAGATGTTCAAGGCCGAGAGCCCTTCCCAGCGGCGGATGATGTCCAGTATCGGCTCCCTGGTGTCCGCGCCTGCTTTCAACCTGGTATAGATGCGCGGCGCTATCTTGAGGTGCTTGCTGAGCATGGCCGGTGTCTGCAGTAACGCCAGCGTCTGCCCCAGTGGGGCGGTA
>JAPLHI010000105.1 GCA_026389695.1 Chloroflexota bacterium | reverse complement strand
CAAGCTATGTGCTTGGCGGACGTGCTATGGAAATAGTCAATGGTGACGAAGAATTAATGGCTTACATGGAACGTGCTCTCGAAATGGACAGCCGCCACCCAATATTAGTTGATAAATATTTCGAAGGTAAGGAAGTTGAAGTTGATGCTGTTTGCGATGGCCAGGATGTCTTGATACCGGGTGTTATGGAACATATTGAACGCGCAGGTGTACACAGCGGCGATTCCATAGCAGTCTATCCCGGTCTAAACCTTACCAGCAGGGAGGTGGATACACTCGTTGATTACACGATAAAAATGGCTCTATCACTCAATGTAAAAGGCCTGATGAATGTACAGTTTGTCATTATGCCCGGAGAAAAAAATGAACCTTCGTCCATTTATGTGCTGGAGGTAAACCCGCGTGCCAGTCGCACTATACCCTTCATATCCAAAGTCACGGGCATACCAATGGTCCGGCTTGCCACTAAAATCATGCTTGGCATCAATTTAAGGCAGCAGGGACATCAGGCGGGGCTTTTCAGGAAACAGAAACTGGTAGGAGTTAAAGCACCGGTCTTTTCTATGTCCAAACTGATTGGTGTGGATACCTACCTGGGGCCTGAAATGAAATCAACGGGAGAAGTGATGGGCATTGACCATAGTTTCGAAGCTGCCATGGTTAAGGCGCTTATGGCAGCAGGCTTAATGCTGCCCGTGCAGGGAAACATATTATTCAGCATAGCAGACAAAAACAAACAGGAAGCTTTGCCCATAATAAAGGGATTTTACTCTGCCGGATATCAATTATTCGCCACGGAAGGCACAGCCAATTTTATTGAAGATCATAAAATGAAGGTAACAGTGATCGGCAAGAAACTTGGTCAGGGAAGCCCCAATATTATTGATATGATCAATCACGGCTCTATCTCAGGAATCGTAAATACCATAACCGGTGGACGGATGGCCCTTCAGGATGGTTTCCATATACGCCGTTGCGCGGTAGAAAGAAGAATACCTTGCTTCACATCCCTGGATACGGCCAGAGTAGTACTGAAAGCCATCACACAAAGTAAGGGATTGTATAATATTAAGCCCGTCAAGGAATACTTAAACTGATTCCTGATAACTAAATTCTGATTGAACAAAATAAGGAGTGGCATGCCGAGAAGAAATGATATTAAAAAAGTGATGATTATAGGTTCAGGGCCTATTATTATAGGTCAAGCTTGCGAATTCGATTATTCCGGAACGCAAGCCTGTAAAGCCTTACGCGGCCTGGGATATCAAATCGTGCTGGTTAACTCAAATCCGGCCACTATTATGACAGACCCTGAAATGGCAGATGTAACATACATTGAACCACTTATTGCTGAAATTATGTCAAAAATAATTGAGAAAGAGCGCCCCGATGCATTGCTGCCTAATTTAGGAGGTCAGTCCGGCTTGAATCTCTGCTCAGAGCTGGCATCGCTCGGTGTGCTGAAAAAATATGGGGTGGAAGTAATCGGAGTAGATGTCGATGCTATTAAAAGCGGCGAAGATAGAATCGCTTTCAAAGAAACAATGAACAGTCTCGATATCGAGATGCCTGAGAGCGAGGCGGTCTACAGCGTTGAAGATGCCGAACGCGTGGCCGGGGAGCTTGGATACCCTGTAGTTGTCCGGCCGGCTTACACCATGGGTGGCACCGGTGGCGGCCTCGTCTACAACGTGGAAGAATTGCGTACAGTGGCCAGCAGGGGCATCTCCGCCAGTTTGATCGGCCAGGTACTTATAGAGGAATCCGTATTGGGATGGGAAGAACTCGAACTTGAGGTTGTCCGCGATTCCAAGAACCAGATGATAACAGTCTGTTTCATAGAGAATATTGATGCTATGGGTGTGCATACAGGTGATTCTTTCTGCTCGGCTCCCATGCTAACTATAGCTCCCGAGCTTCAAAAACGTTTACAGGATTACTCATACAGGATCGTAGAAGCAATCCGTGTTATCGGAGGCACGAATATACAGTTCGCACATGATCCCAAGACAGGGCGTGTAGTAGTTATCGAGATCAATCCCAGAACCTCGCGCTCCTCGGCACTTGCTTCCAAAGCTACGGGATTTCCCATCGCTCTAATATCGGCCAAGCTCGCGGCGGGTTTGACCCTAGATGAGATACCTTACTGGCGTGACGGTTCACTTGAAAAATACACGCCTTCAGGCGAATACGTAGTGATTAAATTTTCACGGTGGGCTTTTGAAAAATTCAAGGATGCTGAAGACAAGCTCGGCACACAAATGCGTGCTGTTGGTGAAGTAATGAGTATCGGCAAAACCTACAAAGAAGCCCTGCAAAAAGCTATCCGGTCCCTGGAGATCGGACGTTACGGTCTGGGTTTTGCCAAAAACTTTAATAGCAGATCGCTTGATGAATTAATGGACCTCTTGAAAGAGCCGTCCAGTGAACGGCAATTTATCATGTACGAGGCGTTGCGTAAAGGCGCTGATATCCAGAAGCTTTACGAAAGAACTTACATCAAGCCATGGTTTATCACGCAGATGAAAGAGTTGGTTGAACTCGAAGAGCAAATTCTCAAATATAAGGGCAAGACCTTGCCTGATGCACTATTTAAAAGAGCCAAACAAGATGGTTTTGCGGATCGCTATCTTTCACAGCTACTTGATATACCTGAGAAAGAGATACGCAAGAGGCGCATTTCCCTGGGTTTAACTGAAGCGTGGGAACCGGTTCCCGTTAGCGGTGTAGAAAACGCGGCTTATTACTTCTCCACATATAATGCTCCTGATAAAACAACAAGTAGCAATAAAAAGAAGGTAATGGTTCTCGGCGGCGGACCCAACCGTATAGGCCAGGGCATCGAGTTCGACTACTGTTGTGTCCATGCTGCCTTTGCCCTGCGTGATGAAGGCTTTGAAACTATTATGGTTAACTGCAACCCTGAAACCGTTTCCACTGATTACGATACGTCGGATAAGCTTTATTTCGAACCGCTAACGGTGGAAGATGTTTTAAGTATTTATGAGAAAGAAAAGCCGGAGGGCATTATCGTACAATTCGGCGGCCAGACTCCACTGAACATAGCAAATGAATTACACCAAGCCGGCGTTAAAATACTCGGCACGACACCAGAAACTATTGACCTCGCCGAGGATAGGGGCCGCTTTCGTGAAATGATGATGAAATTAAATATCCCCATGCCTGAAGCAGGTATGGCAAGTAATCTTGAGGAGGCACTACATGTTGCGGCGCGGATTGGTTATCCTCTGATGTTAAGGCCATCATATGTCCTTGGTGGAAGAGGTATGCAGGTAGTTCATGATGAAGAAATGTTGAAGGAATACGTAAAGGCTGCTGTGGGTGTAACTCCTGACCGCCCGATACTAATCGATAAATTTCTTGATAATGCTATCGAGGCGGAGACCGATGCTATTGCGGATGGGGTTGACGCCTTTGTGCCGGCTATTATGGAACACATCGAACTGGCAGGCATTCATTCCGGGGATTCCTCCTGCGCTATACCTCCGGTCTCAATACCGGCCAGGCATATAAATACACTAAATGAGTATACAAAAAATATTGCCAAGGAACTGCATGTAGTGGGCCTGATGAATATGCAATACGCCATCGCTAAAGATAAGGTTTATGTACTTGAGGCCAATCCAAGGGCTTCGCGTACAGTTCCGCTGGTATCCAAGGTATGCAATGTACGCATGGCGCGGATTGCCACTCAGGTGATGCTGGGGAAAAAACTCTCTGAGCTTGGACTGAAACAAAGAAAGATCCCCCATTATGGAGTCAAAGAGGCCGTCTTCCCATTCAATATGTTCCCCGAGGTAGATCCTGTGCTCGGGCCTGAAATGCGCTCTACGGGTGAAGTACTGGGTATGGCAGACTCCTTCGATCTTGCTTATTATAAAGCCCAGGACGCTGCTAAACAGAGGCTTCCGGAAAGTGGCACAATATTAATGAGTCTTATTGATAAAGAAATGCCTGTAGCTTTAGATGTAGCAAAACAATTTGCCAACCTTGGCTTCAGGATTAAAGCAACCAGGGGCACCAACGAGTTTTTGGCCCAATACGGCATAGAATCCGAAATAATCAATAAACAGCACGAAGGAAGGCCAAATATTGTCGACGGTATCATGAATGGCGAAATCCAGCTTGTAATCAATACACCCAGCGGTAAGCTCAGTTCATACGATGACTCATATATTCGAAAAGCCGCTATAAAATACAAAGTCACTTATATAACCACCCTGGCGGCCGCTGCTGCCGCCGTAAAAGGTATTGCTGCCTACCGTAAAAGCAAACCGGAGGTAAAATCCTTACAAAGTTATCATGCTGACATAAAGTGAATTAACGAACAAATTAAGTGAAGTACGTTTCAGCCGAAGTCATCTCGAATAATCAGATCCTGAAATATCAGGGTGCGAAATACAACCTCATGCGCGTTAAAGCACCCGATATCGCTCTGGAATGTAAACCAGGACAGTTTATCATGGTGAAATGTGGCACGGATGCGTTACTACGACGGCCGCTAAGTATCCATAGTGTTCATAAAACAGGGGAAATTGACTTACTTTTCGCCATACCGTGCGGTGAAAGAAAAAACGCGCTTCAACCATATTATGACCTTGAAATAAGCACTGCCTCGGGAAAGGGTATTTTATGGCTCTCCCATATAAAAGAAGGTTACACTATAGATCTTTTCGGGCCTTTGGGTAACGGCTTCAGCATTTTGCCTTCAACCAGAAAATTATTGTTGGTCGCAGGTGGTATCGGTATTGCCCCTTTGATATTCCTTGCAGAGCGAGCACTGTCGTTAAAAAAATCTGCTATCATGTTAGTCGGTGCTCGAACAAGCGCAGGCCTTTACCCTGAAGACCTATTACCATCAGGAATCAAGGTAATTTATACGGTGGAATCCGGAAGAATAAATGATTACTATAGGAAAGGATTAGTCACGGAATTAATAGAGGAGTTCGTTAGCAGGGCTGATCAGGTTTTTGCATGTGGCCCGCAGACAATGTATGAAGCTATGCATAAACAGATGCCATCATGGCCGTTGAAAATCCCGGTTCAAGCTTCACTGGAAGTCCGCATGGGTTGTGGATTTGGTGTCTGCTATGGGTGCAGTATAAAAACAAAACTTGGTATGAAGCGGGTTTGCAAAGAGGGCCCTGTTTTTGATATAGAAGATATAATATGGCAGGAGGTCAAGATATGACAGTGACATGCAAAAGGATTCAAATAAGCACTAACGGACAGGGTGACACTATTAATGTCACACCCGATATTGCCAGAGAAGTGAATAATTCAGGTATCAGTAATGGCTCGGTAACAGTATTTATCCCTGGTTCGACCGCCGGCATCACAACTATAGAGTTTGAACCGGGCTTAATGATAGATATGAAAGATATGTGGGACAGGATTATTCCTTCCAATATCGACTATGAACATAATAAAGCCTGGGGAGATGGCAACGGTCACTCACATATACGGGCATCCCTGCAGGGACCTTCCATCACCATACCGTTCATTAACAAACGCCTGACATTGGGTACCTGGCAGCAAATCATTATTGTGGATTTCGACGTCCGCCCCCGATCAAGAGAAGTTATCCTTCAAATCATGGGCGAGTGAAATATGCCGGGCAATACAGTAGAATTACTTAAATTGCAAAATTGATATGGAAAGCGTAATAAGGAGGTCATCATGCCTAATGCACAATCACTGGCAGTGATACTGTTCGCTATACTCGGCTTTTGCATTTTCCTGGCGTTGGGCGCGTTCCTCGGTAAAAAAACAGATCCAGGGAAACTGGTTACCTTCGCAGGCGTTGTTGCGCTTATCGCCGTTGTCGGCTTCGCTATCTACGCGGCATACTATTTCATTACGCTGGCAGAGTAAATTAAAACTCAGAAGCCATGATCCAAGCAAATTGCTGCGATAATAGAGAATTAACATCATGATGCCGAATTTTCAGTGTCCTTTATGTTCTAATTACAATGCTATCGGTGATCCTGCATGTAAAGTCTGCGGGGAGAGGTTTATTTACAATTGTCCTGTATGCAGCGCGCCTGTAGATAACCGTTATTCACATTGTCCTAATTGTGGTGACATATTATACTGGGGAATAGTACAACAACAGGCAATCGCGCAAGTAAGCTCGGATGTAGTACCCGATTTAGATAAAAAAGAGGAGAAACGAAAGTCGCGCCAGATTTCTCAGGCAGATGAGACAGCTCAAGCAAGGACAAGATCAGGAAAATCATTACTATGGATACTATTAATAGTAATATCCATATTATTAATAGCAGCTATGCTTTTTATCGATAGAATAATTAATAAATGAGGAGGTAGAGATGCCAGACCCAAAAACAGTAACGTATATTTTTGCAGTAATTCTTCTATCCTGTCTGGTGTTATCTCTCGGTGGATTCTTAGGGAAAAAATTTGAAGTCTTCCGGGTGGTTATCTTTGCCGCTGCGGTAGCTCTGGTCACAGTAGTTGTGTTCGCAATATATTTTGCGTATCTAGGTATAAGCGGACAACTGTAAAAATACATTCTTCGTTTTGAAGCATTATCTGTGACTATTAATATCGAAAGGATAAGGATTAACATGCACAAGGGTAAGTTCGGTACTGCAATCAATTGTATGGACGGGAGGACCCAGTTGCCTGTAATTAACTGGCTTAAGCGGATGTATTCACTTGATTATGTGGATATGATTACAGAGCCCGGTCCGGATAAAATGCTCTCACAGGGAAAAGCAGAACAGGTTGAGTCTATCAAATCCCGTGTACTTATCTCCGTTAATGCACATGGATCAGATACAGTTTTAATAGTCGCTCATCATGATTGCGCCGGTAATCCAGTTTCTAAAGAAGAGCATATAAAACAAGTAAAAGAATGTATTAAACGCATTCATTCCTGGAAATTGCCCTTAAACAAGATAATAGGTGTTTGGATAAACGACAACTGGTCAATTGAAGTTATAGAATAAATTGGTGGACTGTTTAACTATTGCCGAAGATATTTATCAACAGGTCAGTTATAGTTTGATGTTACACAAATCTTACGCTGTTTTACATAGCAATCTATTTTGTGCAGAATTTATTTAGATGAAAAGAATACTAATAATAACTATCCCTCTATTCACCCTATTGGCCGTTGTTTTAACTTCCTGTGTCCAGCAAAAAAAGGAAATCTTACCCGGCCAAATGGCTTCAGTAACTAGAGGGGACCTTATCCTATCTGTCTCCTCCGATGGTAACCTCGATATGCCCCACGAGGTGAGACTCAAATTCGGTACCCCAGGTACAGTCAAAGATATACCAGCCGAGAACTATAAAGGTAAACTGGTCAAAGCAGGCACACTGCTTGCTAAACTTGACGACGTCACTCAGCTTCTCAATGTTGAAGCTGCACAGTATAGCGTGGAACTGGCTCTTAACAACGTCCTCCAGTTGTGCTGCGGCACGCGATACCCCACGTTCTATTCGCTTGCTACTGCGCTCATGCGCTTCGAACAAGCCCAGATTGAAATAGCCGAGGCAAAAATATTCCTGCTTGATAAAAAATATTATGACACAGCTTCAAATATCTCCCTGGCTAAGTATGACCTTCAGGCTGTCAGATCTGTTTATGCTGATCCTAAATTGGACACTCTGCAAACCCAGTATACTGATATACAGCAAAAAGTAGATTCCTTTCCTGAGTTCAAACAGATAGTGATCTTGATAGACGGAACAATAACAGAAATCTCAGTGGTACAAAAGCTTCTCTCAGATGGAGATTACTCTTCAGCTCTGCAGGCCCTCGATTTGCTTTCCACATCCCTTGAGGAAAAACACAGCATCGTTAATAATAATTCCCGTTTACCGGGCGCTTATACATATCCTGATACTTCTACTTCCCTTGCCATCTCAAGGCAGGCACTCGATTCGATCGTTGAGCTCCAGAGGATGTTAACTCAGGACGATTTCGACCGCGTTAAAGTCTCAGAACAGCTCCGCATGGCTGAACATGATCTTCTGATGGCCAATATGGTGCTGGACGAGAATGAGACCATCTACAGAGCAGGCCTCAATCCCCAATCACTTCGCACTTACAATATTAATATTGAGACAGCGATGATAAACCTGGATAAAGCCAAACAGGAACTGCTGAAAACCGAGATCCTGGCTCCGTTTGACGGTACGGTTGTCGCCGTCGATGTTAAGATAAATGATCAACTTTCACAATTCGACTACGCCTCCAAAACCGCCGTCCACCTGGTTGATACCAAAACCATTAGAATGACGGGCATCATTGATGAAATCGATATCACCAAAGTTGAAGTAGGCCAGGAGGCTATTCTTACCGTAGACGCTCTACCCGGACAGAAGCTAAACGGCAAGGTGACTTTCGTTTCCCCATTTGGCACGCTTCAGAGTGGTGTTGTCAACTTCCCCGTTGAAATCTACCTCGACCCGGTTGAAAATGTCGAACTCAGAGGCGGACTTACCGCCACAGCTGATATTTTAGTCGGCAAACGTGAAAACGTGCTGATGGTGCCCAATCGCGCTGTTAAAGGATTGACAGGGGATTACTGGGTGGAAGTAATTATCGATCCTGCAAAAGCCAGCATCGAAAAAAGGCCTGTCACAACCGGATTACAGAATAAGCGCTCAACCGAGATCGTTTCAGGGGTTAAAGAAGGCGAAAAAGTACTCATAGAAGTAGTTAAATAAAGCAAACCACTACATTGATGGGAGGCTGGAATGATTCGCTTGGTAGATATGGTAAAAATATACGAACTCGGCGATGTGAAGGTAAAGGCACTTGACTGTATCAATTTAAGTATCGAAGCGGGCGAAATGGTTTCTATAATGGGGCCTTCAGGTTCCGGTAAATCCACCCTGATGAATATATTGGGGTGTCTTGACAGGCCAAGTTCAGGTAAATACGAACTGGACGGTATTGATGTAAGCGGTATGAGCGAAGATCAGCTTGCAGATATACGAAATAAAAAGATCGGCTTTGTATTTCAATCATTCAACCTGCTGCCGAGGCTTAATGCGGTTATGAATGTAGAGTTGCCTTTGATCTACATAGTGACCAAAAACAGGCGCATGCAAGCCATGAAAGCACTTGAGGCGGTAGGGATAACACAACGCGCGGGTCACAGACCGAGCGAAATGTCAGGCGGAGAACAGCAAAGAGTTGCCATAGCCCGTGCTCTCGTTAACAACCCGGCGCTGATACTTGCCGATGAGCCAACGGGAAATCTTGATTCAATGACCAGTCAAAGCATCATGTCATTTCTACAGGAGCTCAATCAAAAAGGAATCACCATTGTAATCGTCACACATGAAGAAGATATAGCCGGCTATACGAAACGTACTATTTATCTACGTGACGGCAATATAGTCCAGGAAAAAACCAGATAAGCAGGCTTATTTTCCCTGAACCAGTGAAAGAAATTCTGCACGTGTCACCGAACGCTTCTCAAATATCCCTCTCATTGCAGAAGTAATTACATTGCTTCCAGGCTTCTTAATTCCCCGCATTGTCATACAGAGGTGCTCTGCCTGGATAACCACTGCAACCCCATCCGGTTTGAGTGATTGCATGATTACATCCGCTATCTGCTTTGTCATCCTTTCCTGTAGCTGTAGTCGCCTGGAATAAATCTCTACTACCCTGGCCAGCTTACTCACTCCTACCACCCAACCAGCCGCGTTAGGTATATACCCGATATGCACCACCCCGTAAAAGGGCAAAAGATGGTGTTCACACATTGAATAAAAGGGAATGTCCCTGACGATGACCATCTCATGATGGTCGGCTGAGAAACCGGTAGCTAATATCTCAGTTGCATCCATATGTATACCGGAGAACAATTCGGCATACATTTCAGCTAAACGTTGTGGCGTGTCTACTAATCCCTCGCGTTTGGGATCGTCCCCTATCGCTTCGATAATCGCCGTTACCGCAGCCTTTATTCTTTCTTCGTCTAACATTATGTAATCACTTATTAAAATATTACTTTTTACCGTATTTTTCACGGTCAAGGAATTTCACGGTACTTTTATCTGTAGAACAATAAGTTTCACCACCAATGTAAAGGGCCGGCCTTATAAGGCTGAGATCAAGCATGCCGTTTTCCTGGAAAACATTTTCTGCCATATGTACAGCTACTATTTCACCGATAATCCAGGCATGATCACCGTAGACTTTATTCTCTATGACCTTGCATTCATAAGCAGTATAAGCATCTTTGAGAATAGGGACTTCTGTCTTTACCGGTTTGTCCTCCGCTATATTAAACTCGGAAAATTTATTAATAACACCGCCGTTGCTCCCGCCTACGGCAGCAATTGTTTCCGCTCTCTCATAAGGTACAAAATTAACACCAAACTGCTTACTTTCGGAGATCAACTGGTAAGTGTATCTTTTAGGCGCTATCGAGATTCCGTAAAGTGGGGGTTTGAATGAAACTGAACTATGCCAGGCCACAGCCATGGCATTTTTTCTGCCGCTGCTGTTGACCGTAACAATAGCAGCCACCCTGGGATAATGTTGATAGAACGCGCCTGGATGCTCCGCAACAACCTTCAGCATAACAACCCTCCTGATATGAAAGGCTATTTCAAACCGAGATGCCTTTCAATAACTGCCAGGTCGGCAGGCAACTCCGGGAAGGGCTCAACATACCTGGTGGGGATATCCGGATCCTTCAGTCCATTCCCGGTTATAATACAGACGATTTTATTTCCTTTGAAATTTTTACCCTGTTTTATCAGCTTAATCAAACCAGCCAGTGGTGCCGCTGAAGCAGGCTCTCCGAATACGCCTTCCTTGCCCGCCATCAGTTTATAAGCCCCCAGTATCTCATCATCGGTAACACTATCTATAATACCGCCCGATTCATCTCTGGCCGCCACAGCGCTTTTCCAGCTCGCCGGATTGCCAATACGTATAGCTGTAGCAATGGTCTGTGGACTTTCCACAATCATATTCTTCACGATGGGGGCAGCACCTTCTGCCTGGAAACCCATCATCACCGGAGCCTTATCTACCTTTCCAATGCCTTTCCATTCTTTGAAACCTTTCCAATAGGCAGTAATGTTACCTGCGTTGCCAACTGGTATAAAGAGGTAATCCGGTACATATCCAAGATCATCGATAATTTCGAAGGACGAGGTTTTTTGCCCCTCGATGCGGAAGGGGTTTAAGGAATTAACCAGGGTTATGGGATATTTTTCCGCCAGAATTCGAGTTACCTTAAGGGCTTGATCGAAATTCCCCTCGATCGCAATGATCTCAGCCCCGTAGGCGATCGCCTGGGCCATCTTCCCAACAGCGATTTTACCCTTGGGTACAAGAATAATAACCTTGAGGCCAAAACGGGCTCCGTAGGCAGCAGCCGAGGCGCTGGTGTTGCCGGTTGAGGCACAGATAGCCTTTTTACTGCCCTCTTCCAACGCTTTTGCTATAGCTACCACCATTCCCCTATCCTTAAATGAACCTGTGGGATTGCATCCCTCCAGCTTGAAGTACAATTCTCCTACACCCAGCTCTTTAGCCAGATTTACCGATTTCACCAGCGGTGTATCACCCTCTCCCAGTGAAATCATTGGCGTGTTTGAAGTGATGGGAAGATATTCCTTATGACGCTGTAATACTCCTTTAATCATAACTGAAAAGCCTCAACCCTTATAAAGTTACTGATTTCCTTAACCACAGTAAGCTTATTAAGAACTTCCATAGCCTCCTGTACAGCGCTTTCCTTTGCAGGATGCGTCATAATCACAATTTCGGCGGTCTTATTTGATGGATCAGTCTCTTTTTGAATAACAGACGATATGCTGATGGACTGGTTACCCATAACAGTGGAGATCTGTGCCAGCACCCCGGCATGGTCAAGTACATTCATCCTGAAATAATATCGTGTTTCAATATCCGACATGGGCTTGATACCCGAGGTATTTACCGGTATAAACCTGGGTGCATTATCCCTCTTTGTGTTAATGTTCAAAGCAATATTGATCACATCTGCAATGATCGCGCTTGACGTTGCCGACGGACCCGCTCCCTGCCCGTAGAATAGCACATTGCCAATCAGATCACCGCTAACGCAAATGGCATTGTAAACTCCATCTACCTTTGCCAGCAGTGATTCAGCAGGGATCAGCACAGGATGAACCCTGGCTTCCACACGGTTAAGCGATCTCTTGGCAATTGCCAGCAATTTAATTGCATAGCCCAGTTCACTGGCATAACGGAAATCGCGAGGTTTTAGACGCGATATTCCCTCGAAATAAATCTGATTAAAATTGGCAGCCATATCAAAAGCCAGGGAAGTTAAAATACCCAGTTTGTAAGCGGCATCGAGCCCGCTGATATCATTAGCTGGATTGGCCTCGGCATATCCCAGCTTTTGCGCCTGCTTCAAGGCTACATTAAAATCCAGATTATCATGCGCCATTCTGGTGAGGATGTAATTGGTCGTTCCGTTCAATATGGCATATATAGCTTGAATATCATTGGCCACGAGATCGCGCTGAAAGGGTGAAATCAGCGGGATACCACCACCGACGCTGGCTTCAAACCTCAATCCAGTATGATGTTCATGGGCAATAGTAAGCAATTCTGCCCCGTGTTTGGCCATTACCTCTTTGTTCGCAGTAACAACGTGTTTGCCATTTATAAGCGCTTCTTTAATATAATCATATGCAGGGTACTCACCACCTATAAGCTCGATTACAATATCAATATCATCACTGCGAATGAATTTATGAAAATCGGTGACAAATATTTCCTTATCAATGCCCAGCGTGCCATGCCGGGATAAGTCTTTTTCAAGTACAGCTTTGAGCACAAGCGGGCTGCCCGCCTGGCGTGCCAGCGTCTTTTTCTTGCTCATTATTACCCTGGCGACTCCACCGCCGATGGTACCAATGCCCATCAGGCCTATATTGATCGGTCTTTTCTTAATCAAACCTTACTTACCTCTACTTACCCCTGTTTTTTATTACACGGTCGGCCGCCCAATCCTTCTGCTGTTTATCCAGCAGGTTTTCTATTTTAGCATCCTTAGCTTGATCGTTCAGCCACGCACTCAAACATTTATCGGCAAGTTGTTCCCGTATTGCTTTATCTAACGGGCGGTCATGTTGGCTGTCGAGTACCTGCACGATCCAGTAACCGCCTTTGGTTTTAACACTGTCGTCCCTCAATACATCACTGATAGTATTTGGCTGCAATGAGGCAATCATCCTATCAAGCATGCCTTTTTCTGCGCCTGGTAGTCTCCAGCCGAGGTCTCCTCCATTATCCTTGCTGCTATGCTGTGAATATTGTTTTGCCAGATCTGCGAAACTTTCGCCTTTCACCAGCCTGGCTCTTACATCCTCAGCCTGGTCATTAGCGGCACATAGAATACCCTCTGCATGGATACCCTTGTTTTCGTCCGTTTCGATTACTTTAATTACCCAGTAGCCGAATGGCTTTTCAAAATTCGAGTCGAAAATGGGGTCGCTTATCTCTTTGGGTTTCATAGTAAATATAATATCCAGCAGCCATCGTTTTATTTTCCAGTAACATTGCCTGCACCTCCACAGCATCCGCAGTGGTTGGCTGTTTTGGCAGACAGTAATCATCCGCGATCTTCTGCGAAAGTAACATCGCTTCTACCATATCTCTCGTAACAAAATTATTTTCCATTTGTAATTGCTCTAACCCGCTGGCTACCTCACTGTCGCTTGCGGATATTCCCAGATCTGCCGCTTTTTCCCTGATCAACTCACCCTGTTGTATGGCTGTTGCGACAATATCGGTAAATGACTTCACTATATTTGCATCTTGACCTTTAGTGTAAGCATCCAGCGCTTTGATGTAATAAATCATATCAAAACTGGTATCATTAACTTTTATCGCGGTCTTCTGGTATGGCACCATTTGTTCACTGTAATAACCAACGGCAATCAATCCAAATAGCATAACAATAAAAACAGCGCTGCAAATAATTATGATACGCGATATTTTTCGCTGCCTCTCCCACTTAGAAAGTTGATGCTTGGTGGGAGCTCTGACAATCTTCTCTTTACGGTGTTTTCCAGCCAATTCAAAAACCTCTTTAAAATAAAATAAAATTGAGGCAATTTACATTGCCCGCAATTGCCTATTTATGATAACATATTTTCGTTCCACAGACACGGGGTGTAGCGCAGCCTGGTAGCGCACCTGAATGGGGTTCAGGTGGTCGTCGGTTCAAATCCGACCACCCCGACCAGTCATAGAAAACATATCACCTGGCCGCGTGACATTTGAATCAACATAGCGGTAATATTGATTATCCAATCCGTTTTTTTGCATCCGGACAGTAATATGAAAGCTGAGCATTTTGACAGGCCGATCGAACGCAATATTGCCATGGAACTGGTGCGTGTCACTGAAGCTGCAGCAATGAGCGCCGCCCGTTACCTGGGCAGGGGCGATAAAAATCTGGTAGATGAGGCGGCGGTAACAGCTATGCGTTATACCCTGGGCTATGTCCGCATGGATGGAGTCGTGGTGATCGGAGAAGGGGAAAAAGACCATGCACCCATGTTATACATCGGAGAGCATATCGGCGACGGCTCCGATTTGAAGGTTGATATTGCTGTTGACCCGGTTGACGGCACTAATCTTGTTGCCAGGGGGTTGCCCGGCGCTATCTCGGTGGTGGCGCTTTCGGCCAGGGGTACTATGCACTGTCCCAGGGAATTCGTTTATATGAATAAAATAGCCACCGGGCCGGAAGCAATAGACGTCATCATTATTAACGCCACCGTAGCAGAGAATTTGAAAAATATAGCCGCAGCCAAGAAAAAGAGGATATCGGAGGTTACGGTAGTGGTCCTGGATAAGCCGCGCCACGAACAATTGCTTTCGGACATTAGAAGCGCCGGCGCCAGGATCAAACTCATCTCCGACGGCGATGTGGAAGCAAGCATCGAAGCAGCCCTGCCCGAAAGAGAAGTCGATGTCCTTATGGGCATCGGAGGCACGCCCGAAGGGGTGCTCTCCGCAGCGGCAATACGCTGTATCGGGGGCGGCATTCAATGCAAGGCCTGGCCGCTTGACAACAACGAAAGGGAAAGAGCTATAGCCGCCGGGGTTGATGTTGATAAGGTATATAAAACGGAGGATCTGATAGGCAGCGACGATGTTTTTTTTGCGGCCACCGGCATCAGCAGTGGCGAGTTACTGAAAGGAGTGCGGTATTACGGTGGCGGGGCAAATACTCAGTCCCTTGAAATGCGCGGACGTTCTGGCACCATACGCTGGATAGAATCCCGGCATAACTTTGAACGCTTAGACAAGCTCAGTTTCTTTGAACTTCATTAGCGCTATAGGCATCAAGCCTTCCAGAATAATTTAGAATAGTTGCATCTCCTGTTTTTTTCTCGGTTAAATCCAATTGGTCCTCCTTTTTACGATGTCAGTTTTTAGCTTTCAGTACCGCTTCAACACATGATGCTCTTTTAAAACAATTTAAGTTCGGATACCTTGCCGTCCTTATTAATGTGCTGTATAGCTATAGGTACACCACCGGATTTTCCACCGAACTTAATTTTGGTTTTTATTAACTCGAGAACGTCATTGGGATTAACACAAGCTTCGGGAGGAAGAACTCCTTTTACCTTTATTTTGCCTGTTCCCATGATTATAGCTCCCAGAGCGGCAGGTATCCCTGTCCCCTCACCCATGCCCTTTCCTTTGGATGACATTTGAAAGATATACGTGTTTTTTGCGCCGTTCTTTTTCCCTTTAACAACTATCTTGAGGCAACCCATAGCCTGGGTAAGGCCGGCTTCTCTGTTGAGCTTAGCGCGCTGGGATAATATGTACGCAACTGCAAACTCCAGTGGTTTTACCTTCATACACTGGACTTCAATCGCTTTCTCACCTGTGACACCAAGTTTTACCATCCCTTTGATTAACTCCGCATAAGCAGGAGGAAGAACCAGGCCGAGGTTCGTTACTCTCTTAACCCCCTTCAAGTATTTGGGCAGAGTAATGGTCTCAGGGTGAGGATAGCCATATACTTTATAAGTACCTATATCAGCAAAATCAGTTACTTCTTCCAGTGCCTTTCCGCTCTTTTCGAATAGTTTAACCGTGGTGAATTTACCTTTAAGAAACATGGGGATCTCCGCTTCCATGGAGTGTATTCTATGTTTTACCACGGCCGGGCCCTCTACTTTTTCACCACCGTGAGCATGGTAAATATCAACCTGTTCAACGCTGTCCAGCAGGTTTTCAGCGCAAAATCTCACGATCACATTGGCCATTCCCGGTGAACTGCCCATCCCCACCAGGGCCGAGATACCAGCCTGTTTGGCTGCCCTGTCCATCTTAAGCATGGCAATTGTAGCATCGAAATCGTCGCAGACATCCACATAGTTTATTTTTGATTCTATTGTAGCTTTCAGTATCTTCGGGCCATACTCATAAAACGGACCGACACAATTGAGGACCACTGCAGATCCTTTGATAACTTTCTTAATACTTTCGGGATCATTGGCATCGAATGCCCTGGCTGTAACCCTATTAGAACCGAATGAGCTGGCAAGAATCCTGGTCTTATTTAAATTCATGTCGGCAAGAACGATTTCGGAAAATTCTTTGCCGTCTACCAGGATCCCGGCTGCAACACTGCCTACCGCCCCGCAGGCCCCCAGTAAAGTTACTTTTGCCATCACGTCCTCCTATTAAGTTAAACGCCTTTCTTGAACGGGTCTGCCCACTGCTTTATTGAAGCTGCCAGCTCTTTGTGTGTCCTGGCATATTCTTCAAGGGATATACCTTTCATACATGCATCAATTGCCTGTCTGAAAGCTTTTCCACCTGATAGCGGGCCGTTCGGATGAGCATGAATTCCGCCACCGGAACCTATCACAATATCATTCCCCAGTTCCTGCATAACATTCGGCACCATGGACGGTGTTATACCTCCCGATGCCATCGGCCACGCCGGCTTAAGGTTAAATAATGGGAAAGTAAGGTTCCTGGCTACAGCATCGAATTTCTCAACTATCACCGGCGCCTTACCGTAAGGAGCAGGTATAACAACAATATCAGCGCCAGCCAAACGCGGCAACTTGCCCAGAATCAGGTGTGAGCTCATGCCATGATAGGGCGACATATACATAGCGCCCGCCACATCCATATGGCCCAGGATAGGAACATTAATCTTTTCATCTTCGGCAATTGCCTGCATCACTGCCAGCCCGACCGCAACATAATTTATCATTATGGCATTAGCACCCAGCTCAACCGCGCGTCGCGCGTTCTCAAATATCTTGGGTACGCTGTCCGTTACGTTAACGGAATACAGGGTGTGCTCACCGGTCTCTTCGTAGACTTGCTTTTCAATTGCCATATAACGTTTCACACGGCCCACCATGGAGTTAAATGACGCATCGGCAATCAATTCATCATCTTTCACAATGTCGCAGCCACCCAGCGCAGCCAGTTTGAACAGCTCAGCGCCTACTTCCAGCGGATATCCCGTACACGGCTTTATCATATTGTTAAGCAGCGGACGTTTCTTCACACCAAGCAGCTTCCTCACACCTTCAATACCAAATTTGGGACCTTTGAATCCTGCCACGTACTTCCTGGGGAACCTTACGTCAACCAGCTTTATCTGTCCACCCATCGAAATATTCCCCACAACTGTTGTCAGCATCATGGGTATCTGCTCCCCGATATTTACTTCAGGGAAAGCAATCTGTACAACCCAGTTTCTGTCCTGTAAGCCTGCCGGAACGACGAATTCATGATCCGGGATTTCATATACACCGATCACCTTAGCAACATGTTGTCGCCTGACTTCAGGAGTCTCACCCGGTACCGGTATCCAGGTACCTGTGCTCTGCTCCACTGCCAGCATCGGCGCCAGTTTGGGAAGTGAAAGAGCAGCCAGAGAGGTTACCGTATACGTCCCAATTATGTAATCGTCATAATCCACTCCATCAGGAAGAGCAACAGGCTGGCTTAACATCTCGTCTGACTTCATAAACACCTCCTTCTTCTTATACCTGATCACACCTCTCTTTATTGAGCCTGGTATAGAATCCCTTCAGGTCTTTGTATAGTTCCCGATATGACTTGTACAAAAAATCGTAAACTTGCCTGTTTTGTGCCTGCGGCTCAAATGCCCTGTCCACAGTGACAACTTTCCTCAATGAATCGAAATCTTTATATATACCCAGCCCAACTGCAGCGGTCATGGCTACACCTACCGCCCCGGCTTCCTGTGGGTTACGCACAGTCTCCACCCTCTTCCCGGTAACATCAGCCAATATTTGCATCCACGGATGTCCCAGTGCGCCACCACCAATGACTCTGAGTGATGGTAGAGGAAATTTGTATTCTTTTTCTACCCTTTCAATAATCCAGCGAATGTTATAAGCCACACCCTCGTATACTGCACGGAGCAGGTGTTCACGCGTATGCTCGGGAGTCAGGTTAAGAAAACCGGAGCGGATATAAGTGTCCGATATGGGTGTCCTTTCTCCGTACATCCACGGCATGAATATCAAATAGTCAGAGCCGGCAGGTATCTGTGCAACCTTGCCATCCATGTAACCAAATATATTAAGGATTGACGGGTCGGCTTTCTCAGTTCTGCATACCTCGTCTCCCAACCATTTCAGACAACCTCCCGCTAATTCCATCTGCGAAAGCAGCAGGGCTTTTTCCGGATCGGCGGAGTGTATGGCTGCTACGCCGTTTTTACCCGTTGGTGTCTGTTTGGTTACAACGCCAACCCAGGCTGATGTGCCAATGCTTATGTGGCCTTCCCCTTCCCCAACTGCACCGGAACCTACAGCCGCTGAGGGTACGTCTCCAGCTCCACCCATAACCGGCGTACCTTCAAGAAGCCCCATTTGCTCTGCAGCTTCTCTGGTCAGTCCGCCAATTTTGTCAATGGAGCGCACCAGCGGCGCCAGTTTCTTTGTATCGATTCCGATGTACTTGAAGATGGCTTCCAGCCAGGTCTTTTTCTTCAGATCCAGCCCGAAAGCCGAGGCATTGCTCCAATTCATGACCATGTTCCCGGTACTGCGGTAGTTCAGGTAGCCGTTTACGTCCAGGAAGCATTTCATCTTTGTATATATTTCCTTTTCGTTTTTCTTGAGCCAGATAAGCTTGGGTATACCGTCTTTCCCGCTGATGGTAGCCCCTGCAATTGCTGCAAAAACGTTGGGGCCAAGAAATTTATTCATGACCCAGGTGGCTTCTGCGGGCGCCCGGTTATCCAGCCAGATAATACCCTGCCTCAATGCGCCTCTCTTTTCGTCCATTGGCACAATGCCCAACATTTGTGTGGAATAAGCAACACAAAGAATATCAGAGGGGGAGACTTTGGTGTCAGCCAGTAGCTGTCTGGTTGTCAATGTCACTGCCTTCCACCAATCCTCAGGGTCCTGCTCCGCCCAACCGGGCCTGGGGTATTTTATGTCATAGGTACTGATACATTTACCGTGGACACCGCCTTCAAGATCCACAAGAACCGCCTTGTTATTGCTGGTACCTACATCATGTGCAAGAATGTATTTAGACATAAGTCCACACCCCCATATTAGAATTGGAAAGATTTCGCCGCTGCCTGAAATTATGCATAATCATACACAACAGCCTGTTATCAATCAATAGCACAGACTGTCCATAATATTTACCTTTGACTAAATTCATTGCTGTTCATATACTTCAACCTGTCTATTTAATGCATATATTTATTTATATAAATCACGATGTTCACCCCTTCATATATAGCTACATATGAGTCCGGCGAACTGGAAAAACGGGTAAACCAGCTTAATTCACGTTTATTAAACTGTGATATCTGCCCTCGTGAGTGCCGTATCAACCGCCGGGAAAGTAATAAAGGATTCTGCCGGTCAGGCCATTTAGCTACTGTTTCAAGCTATTGCGATCACCATGGTGAAGAGCCCGCGCTATCCGGGACGAGAGGTTCCGGGACAATATTTTTCAGCCGTTGTAACTTGAGATGCGTCTACTGTCAGAATCACCAGATAAGCCAGGGAAATGATTATTCAGCACAGGAAATGGACAGCCACCAACTATCCAGGATCATGCTACATCTCCAGGACAACCTGGGATGCCATAATATCAACCTCGTTTCACCCACTCATTTTACCCCCCAGATTGTGGAAGCAGTCTATAATGCTGTTTCTGACGGCCTCAGGATACCGTTAGTTTATAACACAAATGCGTATGATTCCGTGTCAACCTTGAAGATGCTGGATGGTGTCATCGATATTTATCTTCCCGATATTAAATACTCTGCCGATAAATGGGCAAGCCGGTTTTCGCACTCTAAAGGATACGTTGCAACAAGCAGAGAGGCCATACAGGAGATGTACAGACAGGTAGGCAATCTCGCGACTGATAAATCCGGTGTAGCTCAAAGAGGATTGATAGTGCGTCACTTGATCCTGCCAAACAATATAGCCGGCAGTTTACAGTCGCTAAGATGGCTCGCCGGCAATGTCTCCAGAGATCTGACCCTGAGTGTAATGGCTCAGTACTATCCATGTCACAATGCGGTTCACGAGCCGCTGTTATCAAGGAAGATTACGCTGAAGGAATACAGTCAGGTAGTTTCATGCTTAGAGGAACTCGGACTGGAAAACGGCTGGTTGCAGGAAATGGACGCGGCAGAAAACTATTTACCTGATTTTAAGCGTGAAGGTCATCCCTTCTCAGTAATCTGAAATCCGGGATGAATTACATCCTGTCTTTCAAATTCTTTCTGAATATGGCGCGTTTAACGTCACCGCCCGATTTCCCCAGAATCTGTTTAAGGCGCGGTATATACATGAGGATAGGTACCAGTGCAATACAAACTGAATATATGGTCAGGCCCGGATCGTGATACGCAAACCATGCCAAAAGGGGAAAGGCAATAAAGGATATTCCATAGCTAAAAGTGGGCCAGCGCGTAATCAGCATAAGTAATAAGAACGATCCGAGATAAATCACCCAGCCCCAGGGGATAGGTATCTTAACGCCACCGATATCAATCCACATCACCCACGCAAGCAGAAATGCCAGTACACCTATAGCCGTGGCACCGCCTTTACCTCCCTTGAATCCAAGAACTACCGGGAAATTATGGCCTGCAATTACGGCTACACCGGCTGCCATTTCAACCGGAATTACAAAATTAGCCGGTACCTGGAATAACAACGTCGCTATCAGATACGAAAAGTAGATAGCCAAGATACCCTTGGCGATATCTGTAGCCAGAACCATCATCCCGGGCCAGAAACCTACAGTGTAGAAAACATTCATGGCGCCCATATTGTGGCTGCCGATTTGCCTAATATCCACTCCTTTAAAAGCACGGCCGACAAGATAGGCTGTGGGTATGCATCCAATGAAATAACTTATTACAACAGAAACAACAAAAGCCAGCACAATATTAATCATAATAATTTCCCACAGCAGTATACTATAAACGACTACCGGCGTAAATGCACAGTGCATGTGCAGTTGGCCAGCATAATTTGAGATTTACTAAGTCAATCACCTGCCACCCACAGCAAGCTTCGCATCGCTCCCTTCCTCAATATAATAAAATGGATATTATTTTGTTTTTAAAGGCAGTGCTACGACGGCGCTTCCGGAGGTTGTTTTTTCTTTGTTGCCATTCTCCACCCAGATTTCACATTCAACCAGGCATTCGGCTCCTTCTACATATTTCCTGGTCACATTGCCTTTGCACCACCAGGTATCACCATCAAGCGGCTCATCAAAGGTCTTCATCTTGCGTGGATAGTCCATACCGCGATAGCGGCAGGATAGTTTTTTCAACCTTCACTTTTCACCAATCCAGTCAGTCACCAAATTGACCAGCCAGGATCGCTTGAGCAGACCATGAACAATGGGACGGCCCACGACCAGGTTTCTGGCGAAATCGTCTTCATAGTGCAGAGGGTTAAAGTCACCCGACGCGCCTGCATATTGTACGAGCATCCTGGTAGTAGCTATTTTATTAAGGGCAGTAACTTCACTGC
>JAPLHI010000119.1 GCA_026389695.1 Chloroflexota bacterium | reverse complement strand
GATGCCCGTCGTGACCGAAGTGCGTGGCGAGGAGCATGTTGACATTGCCGCGGAATATGCCGACATACTGCAAATCGGGGCCAGAAACATGTATAATCAGGACTTACTGGCCAAAGTGGGCAGGAAAAACAAGCCTGTCCTGCTTAAAAGGCACTTCGGCGCCGGCATTGAAGAGTTCCTCTCTTTTGCCGAGTATATCGCTGCCGAAGGTAATAAAAATATTATCCTGTGTGAAAGAGGGATCGTACCCATCGGCAAAGGTAAGGAATATACCCGGTATACGCTCGATCTGGCCGCGGTGCCGGTAATCCAGAAGGAAACTTATTTGCCCATCATAGTCGATCCCAGCCACGGTACAGGGCGCAGGGACATTGTTTATAATATGAGCTGCGCCGCCATGGCTGCCGGAGCTAACGGGCTGATGGTTGAGGTACACTATAGCCCGGAAGAGGCTATAGTAGACGGAAGTCAAACGATTACACCTGCGGAACTCAGCGAATTAATCAAAGCCTGCAATGAAATCAGCCGGATGGTTAAATCAAGGTCAGATATAGTAGAGCAGGACAAAATTAAGTGAGAAAATTAAAGCTAAAGCTCGGGATTCACAGCTATGAAATCGTAGTCGGCTGGAACCTGCTGCAGCAGCTTGCCCGCCTGCTCGATGAAGCCGGCTTGCGGCACGAGATTGTAATCATCACCAATCCTGTAATTGAGCGGCTCTACGGGGACGCCCTGAACCAGAACCTGATTCACGAAGGCTTTAAATTATCCACATTGCTGGTGCCGGATGGAGAAGCCCAAAAAACTCTGGCAGCTGCAGAACAGCTATACCAGAAACTGGCTGACCTGCGTGTGGAGCGATCAACTCCCATCCTTGCCGTGGGGGGAGGAGTCATCGGTGATCTCGCGGGATTTGTCGCTGCCACTTATATGCGCGGCCTGCCGCTGGTGCAAATTCCCACCACGCTTCTGGCGCAGGTCGATAGCAGCGTGGGAGGCAAGGTCGCGGTCGATTCCGCTACGATTAAGAATAAAATTGGCGCTTTTTATCAGCCCAAATTGGTGGCAACAGATATAGCTACGCTTCAAACCCTGCCGGCTGTAGAATTCAGTAACGGCCTGGCAGAGGTTATCAAGTATGCTGTGATAATCGACAAATTTTTCTTTACTTACCTGGAAGAAAACATGGAAAAGCTGAGGGCCAGGGATGAAAGCTGCCTGGAAGAGGTTATCTTCAGGTCGGTAAAAATCAAAGCGGGTATAGTGGAAAAGGATGAGAAGGATACGGGTTTAAGAAATATTTTGAACTTCGGCCACACCATCGGCCATGCTGTAGAATCGGCATCCGATTTCAAGATAAGACATGGTGAGGCGGTTGCCCTGGGCATGCTGGCAGCAGGAAAAATGTCCCTTAAGCTGGGGCTCTTCAACGAGGAGGAATTAAACCGCATGAAGGTCCTCATCCAGATGGCGGAATTGCCAGCCAGGATGCCTGACCTATCCTTTGCCCAGGTGCTTCAGGCTCTTACGCACGATAAGAAAATCCACAATGGCAGAATCAGATTTGTTTTGCCTAAATCAATTGGAGAAGCATTTATCTCAGATGAAGTAAGCCTTTCACTGGTTGAAGAAGTGCTATCGAACTGGAATGAATAAACCTAAAATCTGCTGCGTCATCAGGACCGGCGATATAGCTAAAATAAAAGACATCGGCAATCTCGTGGACCTGTTCGAGGTGCGCATAGACCTGATCGGCGATCAGTGGACGGATGTGGTCAAACATTTAAAGCGGCCATGGATAGCCTGTAATCGTGACCATAATGATGGTGGAAAATGGGCAGGCGATGAAAAAAGCAGGGTGGCCGAGCTTTTCAGGGCACTCGATCTCGGGGCTGATATTATAGATATAGAAACCGGCGCGCAGGGGCTCAGGGAAATCGTTAATCTGATCAAAAGAAAAGCAAAGTGCCTGATCTCATTTCACGATTGGAAAGAGACACCTTCCGGGGAGATTCTGGCAGGAATAATACAGCAACAGATTAACAGCGGGGCTGACATATGTAAAGTGATTACGACGGCTAACAGGTTTGAGGATAACATCACGACGCTGAATTTATTAAAACAGTTCCCTAAGATAAAAATGGTTGCCTTCGCCATGGGAACGCCGGGAATTGCAAGCAGGATACTATCCCCCCTGGCGGGAGGCTATTTTACTTACGCTTCTATAAAAGAAGGCAGTGAATCCGCTCCCGGCCAATTGACGGTGCAAGAACTGCGCAGTATTTACAGGATGCTTGAAAAATGTTGAGTGAAGATATAACGGGTAGAACCAGGCTTTGCGGCATTATCGGCGACCCGGTGGAGCATTCCATATCGCCGGTCATGCATAATGCCGCCTTTAAAAAGCTGGGACTGGACTATTTATACATCCCCTTCCACGTAACACCCGGTAATCTGCGTCGGGCTATGGAAGGTATGCGCGGCTTGAATATTTCTGGCCTCAACGTAACCATCCCGCATAAAGTCGAAGTTATGCAGTTTCTGGATTCCGTTGATCCGACGGCAGAGAAAATCGGGGCGGTCAACGTGGTTTTCAACAGCGGCGGCCTGCTTCAAGGCTTTAATACAGACGCCGAAGGGTTTTTACAGCCTCTTTTAGAGAAAAAGATTGACCCCAAAGGTAAAAACGTGGTTATTCTGGGAGCCGGAGGAGCTTCGAGAGCCATCGCTTTCATCCTGTCAGAACGCGGCGCTGATATAACCATTCTTAACCGGACATCGGGTAAAGCTATACAGTTTATCGAGACGGTTTCACAAACGACCGGGAAAATAATGGGAACCCTGGAGCTTAACGAAATGAACCTGTCTACGGTCATGCCGGTTGCTGATATCCTCATCAACGCTACCAGTGTGGGCATGAGCCCTGATAGCAACGATACACTTGTTACCCGTGATTTACTCAGGCCGGGCATGGTTGTCGTGGATATAGTATATAACCCCTTCAAAACGAAGCTGCTCATGGAAGCTGAAAAGGCAGGCGCTACCACGATCGGCGGGATCGAAATGCTGGTCTGGCAGGGCGCGCTGTCTTTTGAGAAATGGACCGGGCTTAAGGCGCCGCTCGAAGAGATGCGGAAGGCGGCCAGGAAGGCATTAAAAGCATGAAAAGCAATGTTGCACTGATCGGATTCATGGGTGTCGGCAAGACGGCCGTGGGTGAAGCGCTGGCTGAAAAGTTGGGCCGCGAATTTGTGGAGCTCGATTTACTGATCAAGAAAAAGGCCGGTAAGTCTATCATCGAGATATTCCAGCAGGACGATGAGATTACCTTCCGTGAGCTTGAGATGGAGATCACCAGGCATGTTGCTCAGAAAAGCGATGCCGTGATAGCCTGCGGCGGCGGCATTGTGCTCAACCAGATTAACATCGACCGCCTGAGGGTAAATTCCAGGATAGTTTACCTGACAGCGTCCCCCGCAATTATATTGAAACGTATAGCCAGGGGTGGTGAAAGAAGGCCACTTCTTGAAGTGCCAGACCCGGCTTCAGCGGTGCGTGAACTGCTTAAGTTCCGCAAGCCCCTGTACGAGCATGCAGCGGATATCATACAGGACACTTCCAGACTCAACATAGATGCGATAGTCAAACAAATAATTTCCAGGTTAGCAGAAGATGAAGGTTTCAATCTCAAAAAGCAGCATTAAGGGCAAGGTGAAAGCCCCTTCTTCCAAGAGCTACACACTGCGTGCCCTGATGTGCGCTGCGCTCGCCGACGGCGAAAGCGAGCTGGTGCACCCGTTAAGCGCGGATGATACTGAGGCTGCGCAGAACGTGCTAACAAAGATCGGGGTCGGCATAGGCCGGCAGGCGGATTCCTGGCTGGTAAATGGTGGACACTTCCACCAGCCGGACGGGGATTTATATTGCGCCGATTCAGCAGGCACCCTGCGCTTCATGACAGCAATCTGCTCCGTGGTTCCCGGAAAATCACGGCTGACTGCCGGTCCTTCCCTGTCAAAAAGGCCGGTCAAACCGTTAATTGAGGCGCTCAAGCAACTGGGCGTCCAATGCAGTGCCACTGGCAACATAGCCCCTGTGATAATCGAAGGAGGAAAGTTTAAAGGTGGTATTACCTCATTGCCGGGGAACGTCAGTTCGCAATTCGTATCGGCGTTACTGCTGGCAGCCCCGCTCGCCGAAGATAGTGTGCGCATCAATCTTACCCCTCCACTGGAGTCGCGCCCCTATATCCTGATGACCCTGGACTGCATGCAAAAATTTGGTGTTCAAGTTGAGTCCTCACCGGACCTTCTCAAATATATAGTCGGACGGCAGACATATACGCCCGTTAAGTACATCATTGAAGGCGACTGGTCCTCGGCATCTTATTTCCTGGCGCTGGGAGCCGTTGCTGGAGAGGTCGAGGTGGAAAACCTGGATCCACACAGCCGGCAGGGGGACAAAGCCATGCTTGATCTATTGAAAAGCATGGGCGCCGATGTCACAATAGACCGGGACTCGATTACAGTGAAAAAATCTGCTCTAAAAGCTGTTAAAGCCGATCTCTCTGACTGTATCGACCTGCTGCCTACCATGGCAGTGCTGGCCGCTGTAGCAGACGGGGTCAGCGAGTTCACCGGTATAGCCAGGGCAAGGCTCAAGGAATCCAACAGGGTCACAGCCGTCAGGGAAGGCCTGGAAAACATGGGAATAAACGTTGCCGAGGGTGAGGAAAAATTGACCGTTACCGGTTCAAGGCCGCAAGGCTCTTTGATAGATTCCAAAGGCGACCACAGGATTGCCATGGCTTTCAGTATCCTCGGCACGGTGGCAGGTGATACCCTGATAGATGACGCTGAGTGCGTTTCCAAGACTTTCCCTGCTTACTGGGAAGAATTAAGAAGACTGGGAGGTGCAGTAAACGGCGATGAGTAACAGCCTGGGTAAGTTATTTATGGTAACCAGCTTTGGAGAAAGTCACGGAAAATGTGTGGGCGTTGTAATTGACGGCTGCCCTGCGGGGCTGACTGTAAGCATAGATGAAGTGCAAAAAGAAGTGGACAGGAGAAAGGCGTCAAGTAGCGCAGGCTCCACCAGCCGCCTTGAGGAAGATAAGGTAGAGATCATTTCAGGCATATTTAACGATACTACCACCGGCGCCCCTCTCTGTCTACTGATCTGGAACCGGAATATCGATTCCGCTGAATATGAAAAGACAAGGTTCGTCCCCAGGCCCGGTCATGCCGATTACACGGCTTTCATGAAATATGGAGGTTTCAATGACTACAGGGGCGGGGGCAGGTTCTCAGGCAGGATCACCGCCGGGTACGTAATGGCAGGGTCAATCGCGAAAAAGCTGCTTGGCTTAATCGGTATCGAAGTCATCGCCCACACGGTTCAAATAGGGGATATTAAAGCCGGGAAGGTAGCTATAGATAAAATCAGGGATGCCTCCTCCCATAGCCCTGTGGGGTGCGCCGATGTTACCGCCGCCGAAGAAATGGTCAGTCTGATAGCAAAGGCCAGAAGCGAAGGGGACAGCATCGGAGGCGTCATCGAAGCCATGGCTCTTAACGTGCAGGTGGGTTTGGGAGAACCTGTTTTCGATACGCTGGAAGGAGCCCTGGCAAAGGCCTTCTTCGCCATTCCGGCTGTAAAGGGTGTAGAGTTCGGATCCGGATTTCTCTCTGCTGAGAAAAAAGGATCCGAGAATAACGATCCTTTCATAGTAGACAATAATATGATCATCACAAAATCCAATAACGCCGGCGGCGTGCTGGGTGGCATCAGCAACGGAATGCCTGTTATCGCACGTGTAGCCGTCAAGCCCACTGCATCCATCGCCAAAAGCCAGCAATCGGTAAACATGAAAACCATGCAAAACGCGGATATATCCGTCCGCGGCAGGCATGACGCCTGTATCGTCCCCAGGGCGGTACCCGTAGTGGAATCGATGATGGCGATAACGCTATGCGACCTGGCCATGAGAGCCGGATTAATACCGGGGGTAATAAAATGAGTTTAGATAATCTCAGAAGCAAGATCGATGAAATAGATGCCAGGCTGGTCAGGCTCATAGCTGAACGATTCAAGACAGCCAGGGATATAGGCGGCGAAAAAAAAGAGAACAGTCTGCAGATCGAGGACCCTGCGCGCGAAAAGTCCGTCCTGGAAAAAGTGGCGGCCATTGCCGGGGAAGAAGGGATAGGCCGGGAGGATCTGGTAAATATCTACAGGTTGATTATAGCCGCAAGTAAAAAAATCCAGGGGGCTGAGGTTGCCTTCCAGGGTGAGACCGGCGCCTACAGCGAGGCAGCGGCATTCAGCTTCTTCGGTTCATCCATCCGCACTGTTCCCTGCGAAACGCTGGACGAGGTCTTTAAATACATCCAGGAAGGCAGCCTGCAATACGGCATTGTCCCCGTGGAAAACTCACTGGAAGGCAGTATCAGCCGGTCGTATGATTTGCTGCTGGATTCCGATGTCAAAGTATGCGGTGAAATGGAACTCAGGGTTTCCCACTGCCTGATAGCCAACCAGGAAGCCGGGCTTGATTCGATAAAGAAAATCTACTCCCACCCGCAGGCTCTGGCACAATGCCAGCAGTTTCTCCGTCACCTGGGACGGGAGTTGATCCCTACCTACGATACGGCGGGCAGCGTAAAGATGATCAAAGAAAAACGTATACTCGACGGCGCAGCTGTGGCCAGCGCCAAGGCAGCCGAGATTTACGGGATGAAAGTCGTAGCTACCGAGATTGAGGACAATCCCCGCAATTTCACCAGGTTCTTCATCATATCCAAACAGGATGCGCTGCCAACCGGCAATGATAAAACATCTATCGTATTCCTATTAAAGCATAAACCCGGAACCCTTTATGAATCGCTGAAGGTATTTGCATCCAGGAAAATCAACCTGACCAAGATAGAGTCCAGGCCTACCAAGCAAAAACCCTGGGAATATAACTTCTACCTGGATTTCGAAGGCCACAGGCAGGATAGTTTAGTGCGGCAGGCGCTGGAAAAGCTGGAGGAGACCTGTCTCTTCCTCAAAGTACTGGGATCGTATCCCAGGGCGAAGTAATCATATGCAAAGTTGTTCCATGCGAGTAGCTATCATAGGCGGCTATGGCAAACTGGGATGCTGGCTGGCACGCTTCCTGCTTGCCGAGGGCCATGAAGTAACCATCACAGGCCGTGATCAAAATAAACTCACAGATACCGGGAAGCAGATCGGCGCTAAAATTGCTTCCAACACAGATGCAGTAAAAAACTCGGACATGGTTGTTATCTCAGTGCCGATAAGTAGATTCGAAGAGGTCACTCAAGAGATAGCTCCTCATACCAGGCCCGAGCAGCTTATCCTGGACGTGACATCCATAAAAGAGATGCCTGTCCGGGTAATGCATCAATATATTAAAAAAGGCACGGTACTGGGCACGCATCCCATGTTCGGGCCCGGCGCCGGCAGCATCAAAGGACAGAAATTCGTACTCACTCCTGTTAACGATCAAGAAAATAGCCTGGCTGAAAAAATCAGGCAATACCTGGAGGGCAAAGGCGCTAAAGTAGCCGTTATGTCGCCGGTTGAGCACGATCATATCATGAGCATCGTCCTGGCTTTATCGCATTTCATTGCGCTGGTCTCAGCAGACACGCTGCTGAGCCTGGACAAATTCACTGATTCTGCCGTAGCGGGCGGTACCACCTATAAGATGCTACTGACACTGGCTGAAAGCGTAGTTTCGGAAGACCCCGATTTTTACGCCTCACTGCAGACGCATTTACCCGATGCAGCCAAGATCGAGGAACTATTCTCGATGAAGGCAGC